>NZ_JBEZEV010000061.1:0-39691 GCF_040649055.1 Micromonospora sp. NPDC049060 | reverse complement strand
GCACCGGTTACCCTCAGCCCGTACGACCCGCAATGGGCTGTGCTGTTCGAGCAGGCGACGGATACCGGCGCTGGCCGGTCAGACGTTGAAGCCGAGGGAGCGGAGCTGGTCGCGCCCCTCGTCGGTGATCTTGTCCGGCCCCCACGGCGGGAGCCACACCCAGTTGATCCGGATGTCGTCGACCAGGCCGCCGCCCGGTCCGGTGGTCAGCGCCTGCCGGGCCTGGTCCTCGATGACGTCGGTCAGCGGGCACGCCGCCGAGGTCAGCGTCATGTCCAGGGTGGCGACGTTGTCGTCGCCGACGTGCACGCCGTACACCAGGCCGAGGTCGACCACGTTGATGCCCAGCTCGGGGTCGACGACGTCCTTCATCGCCTCCTCGACGTCGGCGACGGCGGCCTTGCCCTTGGCCGCCGACGCGGCGGCCGGCGCCCCGTCCGTGGCCGGTGTGGCGGCCGGCGCCGCCGGCACGGCCGCGCCCTCGGTCTCCGGGGTCGCCGCGGTGGCGGTGTCCTCGCTGCTCATGCCTCAACCTCCGTCGGGCTCACGCCCACACCGGCGCGTGCCGCGGCGTCCTTGAACGCCATCCACGGCAACAGCGCGCACTTGACCCGGGCGGGGTAGCGGGCGACGCCCGCGAACGCTACCCCGTCACCGAGCACGTCCTCGTCCGGCGTGACCTGGCCACGGCCGGACATCAACTCGACGAACGCCTCGTGCACCCGGAACGCGTCGCCCGCGTCCCGGCCCACCAGCAGCTCGTGCAGCACGCTCGCCGACGCCTGGCTGATGGAGCAGCCCATGCCGTCGTACGAGACGTCGTGCAGCACGTCGCCGTCGGTGGCCACCCGCACGGTGACCTCGTCACCGCAGGTCGGGTTGACGTGGTGCGCCTCGGCGACCCGGGCGCCCGTGGCGTCCGGGTCGCGCAGGCCGCGACCGTGCGGGTGCTTGTAGTGGTCCAGGATGATCTCCTGGTAAAGAGATTCAAGCTGCATCGGGCTGAACTCCCGTCGATCCGCAGGCTGCTGCGTCGCCGCTCACTCGAACACCTTCCGCACCTGCTCCAGGCCCGCCACCATGGCGTCGATCTCCTCGGTGGTGGTGTAGAGGTAGAACGAGGCCCGCGTCATGGCCGGCACGCCGAAGCGGGTGCACACCGGCTTGGCACAGTGGTGGCCGACGCGCACCTGCACCCCGAGCGAGTCGAGCACCTGCCCGACGTCGTGCGGGTGGATGTCGCCGAGGGCGAACGAGATGGTGCCGCCCCGGCCCACCGGCACGGCCGGCCCGAAGATCCGCAGGCCGGGCACCGTGGCGAGGGCGTCCAGCGCGTACGCCGTCAGCTCCTTCTCGTGCCACTGGATGGCCCGCATCCCGATGCCGGCGAGGTAGTCGACGGCCGCACCGAGCGCGACCGCCTCGGCGATCGGCGGGGTGCCCGCCTCGAACCGGGCCGGCGGCGCGGCGAACGTCGAGCGGGCCATGGTGACCGTCTCGATCATCGACCCGCCGCCCAGCACCGGCGGCATCGCCGCCAGCAGCTCGGTCCGGCCCCAGAGCACGCCGATGCCGGTCGGCCCGCACATCTTGTGCCCGGTGAAGACGATGAAGTCGGCGTCGTAGTCGACCACGTCCATCGGCATGTGCGGCACCGACTGGGAGCAGTCGAGCAGCAGCAGCGCGCCCACCTCGCGGACCCGCGCGGTGATCCGCGAGGTGGCGTTGACCGTGCCGAGGATGTTGGACGTGTGCACCAGCGAGACGATCTTCGTCCGCTCGGTGACCAGGTCCTCCAGCCCCGACTCGTCCAGCCGCCCCTGGTCGGTGACCGGGAACCAGCGCAGGGTCGCGCCGGTGCGCTCGCAGAGCAGCTGCCACGGCACGATGTTCGAGTGGTGCTCCATCTCGGAGATCACCACCTCGTCGCCGGGGCCGAGCCGGAAGCGGGGGTCGGCGTCGGGCCGCAGCGACGCGTTGGAGAACGCGTACGCCACGATGTTGATCGCCTCGGTGGAGTTCTTGGTGAACACCACCTCGTCCACGCTCGGCGCGTTGATGAACGCGGCGATCTTCGCCCGCGCGCCCTCGTACGCCTCGGTGGCCTCGGTGCCCAGGGTGTGCACCGAGCGGGACACGTTGGCGTTGTGCATCGCGTAGTGCTCGCCGAGCACGTCGAGCACCTGCCGCGGCTTGTGCGAGGTGTTGGCGCTGTCGAGGTAGACCAGCCGGTGCCCGTTGACCTCCCGGTCGAGGATCGGGAAGTCGGCGCGCACCTTCGCCACGTCGTAACGCGGCACGTCGTCGTACTGCGGCATCCCCGACGGGATCGCGATGGAAGTCATGTCGACCGGCCCACCCATTCTTCCGAGAGGACTCAGGCCCGCGCCGCGCCGGCCCCGGCGACGTAGCGCTCGTAGCCCTCTTCCTCGAGCTTGTCGGCCAGCTCCGGGCCGCCCTGCTCGACGATCCGGCCGGCGACGAAGACGTGCACGAAGTCCGGCTTGATGTAGCGCAGGATCCGGGTGTAGTGGGTGATCAGCAGCATCCCGGTGTCGCCGTTGTCGCGGACCCGGTTGACGCCCTCGCTGACCACGCGCAGCGCGTCCACGTCGAGGCCGGAGTCGGTCTCGTCGAGGATCGCGATCTTCGGCTTGAGCAGCTCCAGCTGCACGATCTCGTGCCGCTTCTTCTCGCCGCCGGAGAAGCCCTCGTTGACGTTGCGCTGGGCGAACGCCGGGTCCATCTGGAGGCGCTCCATGGCCCCACGCAGCTCGCCGCCCCAGGTGCGCAGCTTGGGCGCCTGGCCGTCGATGGCGGTCTTGGCGGTACGCAGGAAGTTCGCCACCGAGACGCCGGGGACCTCGACCGGGTACTGCATGGCCAGGAAGAGGCCGGCGCGGGCGCGCTCGTCCACGGACAGGGCCAGCACGTCCTCGCCGTCGAGGGTCACCGAACCGCCGGTGATCTCGTACTTGGGGTGGCCGGCGATCGAGTAGGCCAGGGTGGACTTGCCGGAGCCGTTCGGGCCCATGATCGCGTGGGTCTCACCCGAGCGGACGGTCAGGTCGACACCGGCCAGGATCGGCTTGAGCTCACCCTCGGGCAGCTTGACCGACACCTTCAGGTCGCGGATCTCCAGGGTGCTCATTATCGGGTCACTCCATTGCTCGGCGTGAGACTGACGTAGATGTCGCCGTCTCGGACTTCGACGGGATAGACGGGAACGGGTTCGGTGGCGGGCAGCCCGGTCGGCTCGCCGGTCCTCAGGTCGAAACGGGATCCGTGCAGCCAGCATTCCAGCGTGCAGCCCTCGACCTCCCCCTCGGAGAGGGCGACCGCGGCGTGCGAGCACTCGTCGTAGGCGGCGTAGAAGACGCCGTCCTCGCCGTGCACCAGCGCGATCGGGGTGCCGTCGACGTCCGCGCTGACCACGGTGCCCTTCGGCACGTCCTCAGTGGCACAGAGGCGGATCATCAGGCGCCGGCCTTCGCGAGCCGGGCCTCGATGGCGTCGCCCAGGCGCTCCCGCAGCGACTCGACCGGGATCTTGTTGATCAGCTCGGCGAAGAAGCCGCGGACCACCAGGCGCCGCGCCTCGGCCTCCGGGATGCCCCGGGCCATCAGGTAGAACAGCTGCTCGTCGTCGAAGCGGCCGGTCGCGCTCGCGTGCCCGGCGCCGGCGATCTCGCCGGTCTCGATCTCCAGATTGGGTACGGAGTCCGCCCGCGCGCCGTCGGTCAGCAGCAGGTTCCGGTTGATCTCGTACGTGTCGGTGCCGGTCGCCTCGGCGCGGATCAGCACGTCGCCCACCCAGACGGTGCGCGCGCTCTCGCCCTGCAGGGCGCCCCGGTAGCCGACGTAGCTGCGGCAGTCCGGCACGGTGTGGTCGACCAGCTGGCGGTGCTCCAGATGCTGACCCGAGTCGGCGAAGTAGAGGCCGTACAGCTCGGCCTCGCCGCCCCGCTCGGTGTATTCCACCGAGGTGTACTGCCGGACCAGGTCGCCGCCGAGGGAGACCTGGACGTGCACCACCCTCGCGTCGCGGCCCAGCTTGACCTTCAGGTGCTGGGCCTGGACGGCGTCGTCGGCCCAGTCCGCGACGGTGACCAGGGTCAGCTTCGCCCCGTCGGCCACGGACACCTCGACGTTGTCGGCCAGCGTGGCCGAGCCGACATGCTCCACCACCAGGGTCACCTCGGCGAACCGGCCCACCTCGACGAAGGTGTGCCCGAAGGCCAGGCCCTCGACGCCCTCGCCGACCACCCGCAGGCTCACCGGCTCGGCCACCACGGCGTCGCGGGCGACCTGGACCAGCAGCGCCTGGTCGGCCCCGCCGTAGGCCAGCGCGCTGACCCGGTCGACCGGGGTGAGCACGCTGCCCACCCGCGGGTCGTCGGAGCCGATCCGCCCGACGGTGACACCCTCGGGCAGGTCGCCGTGCTCGTGGCGGACCGCGCCGGTGGCGGCCGGCGACGCGCCGACCAGCCCGCGCAGCCGCTTGAGCGGGGTGAAGCGCCACTCCTCCTCAAGGCCGGTCACGGCCGGGAAGTCGGCGACGTCGTACGAGCGGAGCGCCTGCGACTTGGTACTGGGCGGCGCGGAAGCCTGGGTAGTCATCTCTTCCTTGGTCTGTTCTACGACGACGGTGTCATTGGTCGGAGGTCGGTCGGTGATCGCGCGGCCCGGTCAGACGGGTCGGCGTCCACCGGCCCCCGCAGCGGGCCGGCGTTCGCGCGGCCCCGCAGCGGGTCGGGGCGGCGTCAGCCGACCGCGCCCTCCATCTGGAGCTCGATCAGGCGGTTGAGTTCCAGGGCGTACTCCATCGGGAGCTCCTTGGCGATGGGCTCGATGAAGCCGCGAACGATCATCGCCATCGCCTCGTCCTCGCTCAGGCCCCGGCTCATCAGGTAGAAGAGCTGGTCGTCACTGATCTTGGAGACGGTCGCCTCGTGCCCCATCGACACGTCGTCCTCGCGGATGTCGACGTACGGGTAGGTGTCCGAGCGGGAGATCGTGTCGACCAGCAGGGCGTCGCACTTGACCGTGCTCCGGCTGCTGTGCGAGCCCTCCAGCACCTGGACCAGGCCCCGGTACGACGTCCGGCCGCCACCCCGGGCGATCGACTTGGAGACGATCGTGGAGGAGGTGTGCGGCGCGGCGTGCACCATCTTGGCGCCCGCGTCCTGGTGCTGCCCCTCGCCGGCCATGGCCACCGAGAGCACCTCGCCCTTGGCGTGCTCGCCGGTCATGTAGACCGCCGGGTACTTCATGGTGACCTTGGAGCCGATGTTGCCGTCGACCCACTCCATGGTCGCGCCCTCGTGGCAGACGGCGCGCTTGGTGACCAGGTTGTAGACGTTGTTCGACCAGTTCTGGATGGTCGTGTAGCGGCACCGGGCGTTCTTCTTGACGATGATCTCCACGACCGCGCTGTGCAGCGAGTCGGAGGAGTAGAGCGGCGCGGTGCAGCCCTCGACGTAGTGCACGTACGCGCCCTCGTCGACGATGATCAGCGTCCGCTCGAACTGGCCCATGTTCTCCGTGTTGATCCGGAAGTAGGCCTGCAGCGGGATCTCCACGTGCACGCCCTTCGGCACGTAGATGAACGAGCCGCCGGACCACACGGAGGTGTTCAGTGCGGCGAACTTGTTGTCGCCGACCGGGATCACCGTGCCGAAGTACTCCTTGAAGACGTCCTCGTGCTCGCGCAGGGCGGTGTCGGTGTCCAGGAAGACGACACCCTGCTCCTCGAGGTCCTCACGGATCTTGTGGTAGACGACCTCGGACTCGTACTGCGCCGCGACACCGGCGACCAGCCGCTGCTTCTCCGCCTCGGGGATGCCCAGCCGGTCGTAGGTGTTCTTGATGTCCTCGGGCAGGTCCTCCCAGCTGGTGGCCTGCTTCTCCGTGGACCGCACGAAGTACTTGATGTTGTCGAAGTCGATCCCGGTGAGGTCGGCGCCCCAGGCCGGCATCGGCTTGCGGCCGAACAGCCGCAGGCCCTTGAGCCGCAGGTCGAGCATCCAGGCCGGCTCGTTCTTCTTGGCCGAGATGTCCCGCACCACCGCCTCGTTGAGGCCGCGCTGGGCGACCGCCCCGGCGACGTCGGGGTCGGCCCAGCCGTATTCGTAGCGACCCAGGGCGGCGAGCTGCTCTTCCTGCGTCAGGGGCTGGACGATCTGCTCGGTCATCTATCTGTCCTCACAGTGGTGACGGTCTTACCGGAACGGGCACGCCCCGGCTGGGTGGGAATGTGCGTGGTGCACACTCCGTCGCCGTGCGCGATGGTGGCCAGGCGCTGCACGTGGGTGCCGACCAGGCGGGAGATCACCGCGGTCTCGGCCTCGCACAGCTGGGGGAACTCGGCGGCCACGTGCGCCACCGGGCAGTGGTGCTGACAGAGCTGGCCGCCGGTGGCGATCGTGGACGCGTTCGCAGCGTAACCCTCGGCGGTCAGCGCTCCGGCGAGTGCCTCGGCCCGCGCGAGCGGGTCGTCGCCGGCGTCCTCCATGGCGGCCCGGCAGCGGGTCTCCAGCGCGGCGACCTGGTCGGTGGCGAACGCCTCGACCGCCGCGGCGCCGCCGTTGCGGGCGATCCAGCGCAGCGCGGCGGTGGCCATGTTGTCGTAGTGGTGGGTGCCGCAGCGGACCCGGGCCGCGTCGGTCAGCACGAACACCTTCGCCGGCCGGCCCCGGCCGCGGTGGCCCCGGACGGTCTGCTCGCGGGCGAGCACGTCGCCGTCGGCGAGCATCGCGTCGAGGTGCCGGCGGATCGCGGCCGGACTGAGCCCGAGCGCCGAGCCGAGCTGCGCGGCGGTCGTCGCGCCCCGCTCCAGCAGCAGCTGGGTGACCCGGTCACGGGTGGAGAGATCCGCGACGGACGCGGACTGACCGGCGGCCGGGGCGGCCGCCGGCTGGTGCCCGGAGAGCGCCGCCGCGTTTTTCACAACGCCAACGTTACGTAATTCGTCCGGGGCCTGCAAACCCGGGTCCCGGTGATCCGAACCACCGCACGGACGGAGTCACCCGATCGTGCTCCACTACGGTGCGTAGGATTTGCGCCGTGAAGCGACCCGCCCGGTTCCCGGTCTCCACCACCCTGCTGCGCCGTCTCGCGCTCGCCTCGATCATCGCGAACGTGGGCATCGTCGTCACCGGCGGGGCCGTCCGGCTCACCGGCTCCGGCCTCGGCTGCCCCACCTGGCCCCGGTGCACCGAGGAGTCGTACGTCACGACACCGGAGATGGGCATCTACGGAGTGATCGAGTTCGGCAACCGCCTGCTCACCTTCGCCGTCGGCTTCATCGCGCTGGCGGTGCTGCTGGCCGTGCTGCTGCACCTCCCCCGGCGCCGGGACCTGGTCCCGCTCGCGGTCGCCGTGCTCTTCGGCATCCCCGCACAGGCGATCATCGGCGGGATCACCGTGCTCACCGACCTCAACCCGTGGGTGGTCGGCCTGCACTTCCTCGCCTCGATGCTGGTGATCGCGGCCGCGTACGCGCTGTGGCGGCGGATCAAGGACCCGGTGGGCCCGGCGGAGGCCGTCGTGCCCGCCCCGCTGCGGACCCTCGCCGCGATCACCACCGTGGTCGGCGCGGCGGTGCTGGTGATCGGCACCTGGGTGACCGGCAGCGGCCCGCACGCGGGCGACCACGGCGCCGCCCGCAACGGGCTCGACCCGGAGACGATCTCCCAAGTGCACGCCGACAGCGTCTTCCTGCTGATCGGCCTGTCCGTGGCGCTGGTCTTCGCCTTCCGCGCGGTCGGCGCGCAGCGGGCCGCGCGGGCCGCGCTGGTGCTCGTCGCCGTCGAGCTGGGCCAGGGCCTCATCGGCTTCGTGCAGTACTTCACCAACCTGCCGGCGCTGCTGGTGGGCGCGCACATGCTGGGCTCCTGCCTGGTGCTGCTGGCCACCCTGTCGGTGCAGTGGTCCACCCGCGAGCGCCGCCCGGTCGCGCCGTCGCCGGCCCCGGACGACGCCGACTGGGCCGTCCCCGTCGCCGCCTGACCGCGCCCGGCCAAGCCGGCTGCGCACCTGAGCGCTCCCCCGCCCGCCCCGACGGTCAGCCGGCGGCGCGGGCCAGGTGGGTCAGGATCGCGTCGGCCAGGCGGTCGGCGGCGCCGTCGGCGTGCCCGAGGAACAGCGACGGCTCGGTGAGTTCCAGCTCCACCAGGACCGGCGTGCCGTCCGGGCCCGGGATGAGGTCCACCCGGGCGTAGAGCAGCCGTCCCGGCCCGCCGGGCACCGCCCCGAGGGCCCGCTCCGCCACCGCCAACTGCTCCGGGGTGGCGGTGCGGGCGGTGATCTCCTCGGGCCGGTACAGCGCGTCGGCGCCGAGGTCCGGGCCGGTCAGCATCGGGCCCTTGCGGATGGCGTGGCTGAACATCGGGCCGTCCGGCCCGGCCAGGAAGAGCAGCGCCGTCTCGCCGGCCGTGTCGACCGCGTCGAGGTACGGCTGCACCATGGTCAACCGCCCGGCGTCCGACAGCCGCCGCACGTGCGCCACGGCCAGTTCCCGGTGGTGCGGATCGGCCAGGTCGTAGCGGCCGGTGTCCTGGCTGCCCGCGCTGACGGCCGGCTTGACGACGTACTCGCCGCGGGCGGCGGGCGGTCGCCAGTCCTCCCCCGGCGCGACCCAGGACGTCGGCACGGTGCGCACCCCGGCCGCGGACAGCTCGGCCAGGTACCGCTTGTCGGTGTTCCAGCGCACCACGTCCGCCGGGTTGGCCAGGGCGGGGACCCGCGACGCCCAGGCGACGAACTCGTCGCGGCGCAGCGCGTAGTCCCACGGCGAGCGGAGCACCGCCAGGTCGTACGCGCCCCAGTCGGCGGCCGGGTCGGCCCAGTCCACCGCCTCGGCGGTCACGCCGCGGCGCGCCAGCGGGTCCAGCAGCAGCCGGTCGTCGGGGTCGAGGTCGGGCAGGTCGGCACAGGTGACGAGAGCGACCCGGGGTTTCCCCCGGGTCGGCTGGTGTTGATCGGTCAAGTTATGTCAACGGGCCATCGTGCGCCGGGCCATCGACCGCCAGAGGTCGTTGCTCGGACGCATCTGGTCCATCAGTTCACGCTCCCAGGCGTTCTCGACGGTGACTCCCGCCTTCGCGCAGGCCTGCCGCGCCACGACGGTGTCGTCGGCGAACTGGTCGCCCCACACCCCGTCCTCGCCCACGAGGACGATGCGCGCGCCACGCTTGCCGACGTACTCGATGACCGCCTTCGCCCCGCCGTGACCGGCGGCGAACGACTTGATGCCCGCGACCAGGCCCTGCGGGGCCTGCCCGGGGGTCTGCTCGGCCGTCAGCGTCGTATCGGAACCATCTGCCATGTCGGGAAGCGTAAGCAGACTTGCACCCGGGCGGGCGAGAACCATGAACCTTTTGTGATGCCAATTACCCGCAGGTTTAAGGAGAACCACAGGCGAAATGCCCGGTCTTGTCCGGACTTATCCCGCCAAAAGGGCGGTCCGAACCGGGCCGGCCCGGGCCATCCGAGCGGTTCTGGAACCATACCGACGGCGTCACCGATGTGACAAGAAACCCGGACAAGCCATGCACGATGATGATTTGCCGGTACGGCCTCCGGCCGCCGGGAACCGGCGGGACGGACCAGGTCGGGACCGGGCGGGACGGGACCGGCCGGGCGTGGCGGCCCGCCGGAGCGGCGGGCACGGCCCGGTGTCAGATCAGCGCGTCGAGCGCGACGGCGGCGAAGAGGATGGTCAGGTAGGTCGTCGACCAGTGGAACAGCCGCATCGGCTTGACGGCCTGCCCCCGCGCCACCCGGCGGGCGAGCTTGTGCGCCTCCACCACGAAGATGGCGCCGACCACCACGGCGGGCACGCCGTAGATGAGGCTCATCCCCAGCGGCCACACGGCCAGCGAGGACGCCACGGTCAGCCAGGCGAAGCCGATGATCTCGGCGTTGACCCGCCGCGTGGAGGCCACCACCGGCAGCATCGGGATGCCGGCCCGGGCGTAGTCGTCCTTGTACTTCATCGCCAGCGGGTAGAAGTGCGGCATCTGCCAGAAGAAGACCACCGCGAAGAGCGCCCACGCGGCCGGGGAGAGCGTCCCGGTGACCGCCGCCCAGCCGATCAGCACCGGCGCCGCCCCGCAGGCCCCGCCCCAGAACGTGTTCGCCGTCGTGGTGCGCTTGAGCCAGAGGGTGTAGACGACGTCGTAGTAGACGATCGCGGCCAGCGTGAGCCCGGCGGCCAGCAGGTTGGTGAACGCCGCCATCATCGCGACCGACACCGCCGCCAGCACCAGCCCGAAGATCAACGCGTTGCGCGGTGTCACGGTGTGCGTCGGCAGCGGGCGGCGCTTGGTGCGCCGCATCAGCTGGTCGATGTCCCGGTCGATGTAGCAGTTGATGACGCTGGCCGCGCCCGCGGCGAGCGAGCCGCCGACCAGCACCACGGCCACCAGCCAGAGCGACGGCATCCCGCCGTCCGCGAGCATCATCGCCGGCACCGTGGTGACGAGGAGCAGCTCCACGATCCGCGGCTTGGTCAGCGTCACGTAGGCCGCGACCACCGCACGGACGTCCCGGCGGGCCACCGCCGACGCCTCCGCCGCAGTCCGCACCGGCGGCTGCCCGGCAGAGTTGCTGACGGGGCGCTCGGTGATCATGCTCACGGATTGCCACCTTCCGGCGTCGGCAGGGGAGGTCGGATCGGCCGGACCCGACTGGGGCCACACGCCGGACCACAGACTACGCGTCGTCGTTTTGGCTGCCCGGGCGACCCGACAACGGTGCGGGCCGTCACACCGTCGGGGCAGCACCGCGCACCGGCGCGGACCAGTACAGACCGGCATGCAGAGATCCCTGGGCGGACGTTTAGGACCGCTCGATAGGGTCATCACTGAGGGTTCCGCCCATCTGCCGAGGAGCACAACCATCGTGGCTGCCAACCGACCCGAGCACCCCGCACTCAACTGGTCCGACCTCGACCGCCGGGCCGTCGACACCGTCCGCGTGCTGGCCATGGACGCCGTGGAGAAATCCGGCAACGGCCACCCGGGCACCGCGATGAGCCTCGCGCCCGCGGCCTACCTGCTCTTCAACCGGGTCATGCGGCACAACCCGGCCGACCCGAACTGGCCCGGCCGGGACCGCTTCGTGCTCTCCGCGGGCCACTCCAGCCTCACCCTCTACATCCAGCTCTTCCTCTCCGGCTACCCGCTGGCCCTGGAGGACCTCAAGTCGCTGCGGCAGTGGGGCTCGCTGACCCCGGGCCACCCCGAGCACGGGCACACCCCCGGCGTGGAGACCACCACCGGGCCGCTCGGGCAGGGCCTCGGCAACGCGGTCGGCATGGCGATGGCGGCCCGCCGCGAGCGCGGCCTGTTCGACCCGGAGGCGGAGCCGGGCCGGTCGGTCTTCGACCACGACATCTGGTGCATCGCCTCGGACGGCGACATCGAGGAGGGCATCAGCCACGAGGCCAGCGCGCTCGCCGGGCACCAGCAGCTCGGCAACCTCACGGTGATCTACGACGACAACGAGATCTCGATCGAGGACGACACCCGCATCGCCAAGAGCGAGGACGTCGCGGCCCGCTACGAGGCGTACGGCTGGCACGTGCAGACCGTCGACTGGCGCGCCGGCGACGCCGACCAGGGCGACTACCACGAGGACGTCGAGGCCCTGTACCGGGCGCTGCTGGCGGCGAAGGCCGAGACCGCCCGCCCCTCGTTCATCGCGCTGCGCACCATCATCGGCTGGCCCGCGCCGAACAAGAAGAACACCGGCAAGATCCACGGCTCGGCGCTGGGCGCCGACGAGGTGGCGGCCACCAAGCAGCTGCTCGGCTTCGACCCGGCCCGCTCCTTCGAGGTCGACGAGGAGGTGCTCGGGCACGCCCGCACGGTGATGGAGCGCGGCGCGCAGGCCGAGCAGGAGTGGACCACGGCGTTCGACGGCTGGGCGAAGGCCAACGCGGAGCGCCGCGCGCTCTACGACCGGATGGCCGGGCGGGTCCTGCCGACCGGCTGGACCGAGGCGCTGCCGGAGTTCCCGGCCGACGCCAAGGGCGTCGCCACCCGGGCGGCCTCCGGCAAGGTCCTGGAGGCGCTCGCCGGGGTGCTGCCGGAGCTGTGGGGTGGCTCGGCCGACCTGGCGGAGAGCAACAACACCACCATGAAGGGCGAGCCGTCCTTCGTCCCCGCAGTCCACGCCACCAAGGACTTCCCCGGCCACGAGTACGGCCGCACGCTGCACTTCGGCATCCGCGAGCACGCCATGGGCGCCATCCTCAACGGCATCGCGCTGCACGGCGGCACCCGCCCGTACGGCGGCACCTTCCTGGTCTTCAGCGACTACATGCGCCCGGCGGTACGGCTCGCCGCGCTGATGAAGCTGCCGGTGGTCTACGTCTGGACGCACGACTCGATCGGCCTCGGCGAGGACGGCCCGACGCACCAGCCGGTGGAGCACCTGACCGCGCTGCGCGCCATTCCCGGCCTGGACGTGGTCCGGCCGGCCGACGCCAACGAGACCGTGTGGGCCTGGCGGCAGGCCCTGGAGCACACGGACCGGCCGACCGCGCTGGCGCTGAGCCGGCAGCCGCTCCCGACGCTGGACCGGTCGGCCCTGGCCGGCGCCGAGGGCGTGGCCAAGGGCGGCTACGTGCTGGCCGAGGCGTCCAACGGCAAGCCGCAGGTCATCCTCGTCGGCACCGGCTCCGAGGTGCAGCTCTGCCTGACCGCCCGCGAGCGGCTGGAGGCCGACGGCACCCCGACCCGGGTCGTCTCGATGCCCTGCCAGGAGTGGTTCTTCGAGCAGGACGAGGCGTACCGGGAGTCGGTGCTGCCGCGCGGGGTAAAGGCACGGGTGAGCGTGGAGGCGGGCATCGCCATGTCGTGGCGCGGCATCGTGGGTGACTGCGGCGAGAGCGTGAGCCTGGAGCACTACGGCGCGAGTGCCCCGCACTCGGTGCTCTTCGAGCAGTTCGGATTCACCCCCGACCGGATCGTGGCCGCCGCGCACGCGGCACTGACCCGGATGGGCGACATCACCGGTTTCACCACCGGCAACTGAGGGGAGCGTGGACGGCATGACGGACAGGCTGAGTGAACTCACCGCCGCAGGCGTGGCGGTCTGGCTCGACGACCTTTCCCGGGTACGGCTGTCCTCCGGCGGGCTGGACCAGCTCCGCCGGGAGAAGCACGTGGCCGGGGTGACCACCAACCCGACGATCTTCGCCAAGGCGCTGAGCGACGCCGACGAGTACGACTGGCAGCTGCGCGACCTCGCCTCCCGTGGGGTGGAGGTCGAGGAGGCCGTACGCATGCTCACCACGTACGACGTGCGGTGGGCGTGCGACGTGATGCGCCCGTCCTACGAGGGCAGCGGCGGGGTCGACGGCCGGGTCTCCATCGAGGTGGACCCGCGGCTGGCCCACGAGACCGACAGGACCGTCGCCGAGGCCAAGGCGCTGTGGTGGCTGGTCGACCGGCCGAACCTCTTCATCAAGATCCCGGCCACCGAGGCCGGCCTGCCGGCGATCACCGCCACCCTCGCGGAGGGGATCAGCGTCAACGTCACGCTGATCTTCGGGCTGGACCGCTACTCGCAGGTGATGGAGGCGTTCCTGGCCGGCCTGGAGCAGGCGAAGGCGAACGGGCACGACCTGTCGAAGATCGGGTCGGTCGCGTCGTTCTTCGTCTCCCGCGTCGACAGCGAGGTCGACAAGCGGCTGGAGAAGCTCGGCTCCGACGAGGCCAAGGCGCTGCGCGGCAAGGCCGCCGTCGCCAACGCCAAGCTCGCGTACGAGCGCTACGGCGAGGTGTTCTCCTCCGACCGGTGGCAGGCGCTCGCCGACGCCGGCGCCCACCCGCAGCGGCCGCTGTGGGCCTCCACCTCGACCAAGAACCCGGACTACCGGGACGTCATCTACGTCGAGGAGCTGATCGCCCCCGGCACGGTCAACACCATGCCGGAGCCGGTCGTGCACGCGTACGCCGACCACGGCGAGACCCGCGGCGACACCATCACCGGCTCGTACGACGAGGCCCGCAAGGCCTTCGCGGACCTGGAGTCGGTCGGGATCGACATGGCCGACGTCATCGAGACCCTGGAGCGCGAGGGCGTGGAGAAGTTCGAGGCGAGCTGGCAGGAGCTGCTCGACGGCGTCCGCAAGTCGTTGGCGGCCGCGGGCCGCGGCGCCGGCAACCCGAGCGACGCCGCGAAGGACAACGCGCAGGCCGCGCAGCAGGCGGGAGGAAACGCGTGAGTGAGCGTAGCGAGCGAACCATTAGGCTCAGCAGTGCGGCGCCTCGCGCCGCCGCCGAGCGGAGCGAGGTGGCGGCGTGAGCGACCTGCTCAACGGGGCGGTCGAGGCCGCCGCCGGGCTCTCCGTGCACGGGGCCGACGCCGTCGACAAGTCGGCCCCCGCCTCCACCCGGGACGCGCTGGTGAACGCCGGCACGCCGGCCAAGCTGGCCGCGAAGGACCCGACCCTGTGGGGTCCGGACGCCGAGGCGGAGGCGAAGATCCGCCTCGGCTGGGTGGACACCCACCTGCGCAGCCGGGAGCTGCTCCCCCAGCTCGCCGAGCTGAAGGCGGAGCTGGCCGACCTGGACCACGTGGTGCTCGCCGGGATGGGCGGCTCGTCACTGGCCCCCGAGGTCATCGCCCGCACCCTCGGCAAGCAGCTGACCGTGCTCGACACCACCGACCCGGGGCAGATCCGGGCGGCGCTGGCCGACCGGCTGGAGCGCACCGTGGTCGTGGTGGCCAGCAAGTCCGGTTCGACGGTCGAGACCGACAGCCACCGCAGGGCCTACTGGCAGGCGTTCCTCGACGCGGGGATGACCGAGGCGGAGGCCGGCCGGCACTTCGTCGTCGTCACCGACCCGGGCTCGCCGCTGGAGGCCACCGCCGCCGAGATGGGTGCCTTCACCGTACTCGCCGACCCGAACGTCGGCGGCCGGTATGCGGCACTGACCGCGTTCGGGCTGGTCCCGTCGGCGCTGGCCGGCGTCGAGGTGGCCGAGCTGCTCGACGAGGCGGAGGCGCTGGCGGCCTCCCTGGGCGGGGACCGCGACAACCCGGCCCTGGCGCTCGGCGCGGCCCTCGGGGCGGCGGCCACCATGGGCCGGGACAAGGTCGCCCTGATCTCCGACGGCACCGGCATCGAGGGCCTCGGCGACTGGGCCGAGCAGTTGATCGCCGAGTCCACCGGCAAGGCCGGGGTCGGCATCCTGCCGGTCGTCGTGGAGTCGCCGCAGAGCCCGGGCGCCGCCGGTGACGACGTGCTCACCGTGACCTACGGCGGCGCGCTGCCCGCCGGCGCCGTCCCCGGCGGGGGCGCCGACGCCGACGTGGCGGTCAACGGCCCGCTCGGCGCGCACTTCCTGGCCTGGGAGTACGCCACCGCGATCGCCGGCGTGGTGCTCGGCATCGACCCGTTCGACCAGCCCAACGTCACCGAGTCCAAGGAGAACACCAACCGCATCCTCGCCTCGGGTCCGCCGGCGGAGACGCCGTCGTTCACCGAGGGCGCTATCGAGGTGTACGCGCCGCAGGGCGCCCCCGGCGACCTCGCCGGCGTGCTCCGCCAGCTCGTCGACGCAACAGGCGACGACGGCTACCTCGCGGTGATGGCGTACCTCGACCGGTTCGCCGACGCCGACGCGGCCCGGCTGCGGCCGCTGCTGGCCGGTGCCGCCGGCCGGCCGGTCACCTTCGGGTGGGGCCCGCGCTTCCTGCACTCCACCGGCCAGTACCACAAGGGCGGTCCGCAGGTCGGCAGCTACCTCCAGCTCACCGGCGCGGTCGTCGACGACCTGCAGGTGCCGGGCAGGCCCTACACCTTCGGGCAGTTGCAGGCGGCGCAGGCCGCCGGCGACCGGCAGGCCCTGGCCGAGCGGGAGCGCCCGGTGGTCCGGCTGCACCTGACCGACCGGTCGGCGGGCGTGGCCCAGCTGCTCGATGCCGTCGGGGCGTTGCGGGCGTGACGATGAGGAGCGTGGATGACGCGGAGCGAGGAGGCGGCGTGAACCCGCTGCGCGACCCGCAGGACCGCCGGCTGCCGAGGATCCCGGAGCCGTGCGCTCTGGTGATCTTCGGCGTCACCGGCGACCTGGCCCGCAAGAAGCTCCTGCCGGCCGTGTACGACCTGGCGAACCGGGGGCTGCTGCCCCCGGGCTTCGCCGTGCTCGGCTTCGCCCGCCGGGACTGGGGCGACGGGGACTTCGAGTCGCTCGCCCACGAGGCCGCCAAGAAGCACGCCCGCACCCCCTGGCGGGAGGAGGTGTGGGCGCGGCTGGTGGGCAACATCAAGTTCGTCGGTGGCTCGTTCGACGACGACGCCGCGTTCGACCACCTCTCCGAGATGCTGGACGAGCTGCGCCAGACGCACGGGATCCCGGGCAACGCCGCCTTCTACTTCTCCATCCCCCCGGCGGCGTTCCCCGTGGTCCTCAAGCAGCTGGCCCGCACCGGGATGGCCGACAACGCCAAGTCCGGCGGCTGGCGCCGGGTGGTGGTGGAGAAGCCGTTCGGGCACGACCTGCCCTCGGCGAAGGCGCTCAACGACCTGGTCGACGACGTCTTCACCCGCGAGGACGTCTTCCGCATCGACCACTACCTGGGCAAGGAGACCGTCCAGAACATCCTCGCCCTGCGGTTCGCCAACAACCTGTTCGAGCCGCTGTGGAACTCCAAGTACGTCGACTCGGTGCAGATCACCATGGCCGAGGACGTCGGCATCGGCACCCGCGCCGGCTTCTACGACTCGGCCGGCGCGGCCCGCGACGTGTTCCAGAACCACCTGCTCCAACTGCTGGCGCTGGTGGCGATGGAGGAGCCGACGAGCTTCGACGCCGACGAGATCCGCACGGAGAAGCTCAAGGTGCTCCGGGCGATCACCCTACCCAAGGACGTCGGCGAGGGCACCGTGCGCGGCCAGTACCTGCCCGGCTGGGTGGGGGGCGAGCGTGCCGTCGGGTACCTGGAGGAGGAGGGCGTCCCGGAGGACTCGACCACGGAGACCTACGTGGCCGTCCGGCTCGGCATCCAGAACCGCCGCTGGGCGGAGGTGCCGTTCTACATCCGGGCCGGCAAGCGGCTGCCGCGCCGCGTCACCGAGGTCGCCATCATGTTCAAGAGGGCGCCGCACCTGCCGTTCAACGAAGCCGACATGGAGTCGCTCGGCAACAACCAGCTGGTGATCCGGGTGCAGCCGGACGAGGGCGTCGTGCTCAAGTTCGGCTCCAAGGTGCCCGGCACCACGATGGAGGTCCGCGACATCGCGATGGACTTCCAGTACGGCGAGGCGTTCACCGAGGCCAGCCCCGAGGCGTACGAGCGGCTCGTGCTGGACGTGCTGATCGGCGACCGTACCCTCTTCCCGGACGCCGCCGAGGTCGAGCAGAGCTGGCAGGTGGTGGACCCGCTGGAGCGCGCGTGGGCGGGCACGAAGCCGGAGCCGTACCGGGCCGGCGAGTGGGGTCCCCGCGCCGCCGACGAGATGCTGGCCCGCGAGGGCCGGGCGTGGCGGCGGGCGTGAGCGCGAGGAGTAGCGGGCGCAGCGAGCAGACCAGGAGGCTCCATTGATCGGCCTGTGGGACACCACCGGGAACGAGGTGGTCAAGGCGCTGGCCGCCGAGCGGCGCAGCGCGGGCGGGGTGGCCAGCGGCATGGCGCTCACCCTGATCGTGGTGGTGGACGAGAAGCGGGTCCGCGAGGCGGAGGCGGCGGCGACGATAGCGGCCGCCGCCCACCCCTGCCGGCTGCTGGTGGTGGTGCGCACCGACGTGGAGCGCGAGCGCAACCGGCTGGACGCGGAGATCGTCGTCGGCGGCCGGCTCGGCCCGTGCGAGGCGGTGGTCACCCGGATGTACGGGCGGCTCGCCCTGCACGCGGAGTCGGTGGTGATGCCGCTGCTGGTGCCGGACGTGCCGGTGGTGACGTGGTGGCACGGCGAGCCGCCGGCCGAGATCGCCACGGACTTCCTCGGCGTGGTGGCCGACCGGCGGATCACCGACTGCGCGCAGGCCGCCGACCCGATCGAGGCGATGCGCCAGCGGGCCCGGGACTACGCGCCCGGCGACACCGACCTGGCGTGGACCCGGATCACCCCGTGGCGCACGCTCGTGGCGGGGGCGTTCGACACCACCCAGGCCAAGGTGACCGAGGCGACCGTGGTGGGCCCGCCCACCGACCCGACCGCCGCGCTGATGCAGGGCTGGCTGGCCGCGCGGCTCGGCATCGAGCCGGTGTGGGAGCACACCGACGCGTCGCCGCGGATGCGGGAGGTGCAGCTGCGCTGCGCCAACGGCGACACGCTGACGCTGAGCCGGGACGACAGCGTGGCGACGTTCCGGCGTACCGGCCAGGAGGACCGGCAGCTGCCGCTCGTCCGCCGGCCCCTCGGCGACGAGCTGGCCGAGGAGCTGCGCCGGCTCGACGCCGACCAGGTCTACGCGGAGGCGCTGGGCACGGCGGCCGGGCTGGCCGACCTCGACCAGCGCCCGCCGCAGCGGGTGCACGTCTGGAAGGACCCGGCCACGGCCCAGCGGGCCGAGGCGGGGGTCACCGCGCACGTGGGAACGAGCGCCGAGCACTGAGCGCCCGACTGCCCGGGGCACCACGGAGGACCGGCCGCGCGGCGGCCGGAGAAACGAAGGCACACAGATGAGTGAGGCGAGTGTCGCCGTCCACGCCGACGCAGACCTGCTGGCCCAGGCGGTGGCCGCCCGGTTGGTGGTCAAGCTGCTCGACGCGCAGGCCGAGCGGGGCCAGGCGTCGGTGGTGCTGACCGGCGGGCGGATAGCCGCAGCGGTGCACCGGGCGGTGGCGGCGCTGCCGGCCCGCGACGCCGTGGACTGGTCCCGGGTGGACGTCTGGTGGGGCGACGAGCGCTTCCTGCCCGCCGGCGACCCCGAGCGCAACGAGACCCAGGCCCGCGCCACGCTGCTGGACGCGGTGCCGCTGGACCCGGCCCGGGTCCACCCGATGCCGGCCTCCGACGGTCCGGCCGGGCCCGACCCGGAGGAGGCGGCGGCCCGCTACGCCGAGGAACTGGCCCACGCGGCGCGGCCGGGACACGCCGCGCTCCCCCACTTCGACGTGCTGATGCTGGGCGTCGGCGAGGACGGGCACGTCGCCTCGGTCTTCCCCGAGCATCCGGTGCACCACGACAGCCGGCCGGTCAGCGCGGTGCGGGGCAGCCCGAAGCCCCCGCCGGTGCGGACCACGCTGACCCTTCCCGCGATCAACACGGCCGAGGAGGTCTGGCTGGTGGCCGGCGGGGCCGACAAGGCACGGGCGGTCGGCATGGCGCTGGCCGGGGCGGGGCCGGTGCAACTGCCGGCGGCCGGCGTGCAGGGCACGGGCCGGACCCTCTGGCTGCTGGACCGGGCGGCGGCGGCCGACGTCCCGGCCCGCTTCCGCAGCCTGCGCTGAGGTGAAGGAAGGGCCCCTTCTTGACGCTGTGCGTTGAGAAGGGGCCCTTCCTTACACCCGTCTAGCCGGCGGGGCGGCCCCGGCGGCGGCGCAGGGCGGCGAGGGCCTCGGCCAGGATGGCCTCGCCCTCCTCGGCGGTGCGCCGCTCCTTCACGTACGCCAGGTGGGTCTTGTAGGGCTCGGGCCGGACGCGGCCCGGTGGGTTCTGCGCGTCCTGGCCGGCGGGAAGGCCGCAACGCGGGCAGTCCCACACCTCCGGCACCTCGACCTCGGCGGCGAGCCGGATCGGGGTGTGGTGGTCGTTGCGGCACCAGTAGGTCACCGTCCGGCAGGGGGCCGGCTGGTGGCGTTCGGGCGCGGATCCGACCCGGGTGCCCGGGATGACGTTGCCGATGGGCACGGCTGCTCGCTCCTGTCGTCGGAGGGGAACCGCCGCGGAGGGGGCGGCGGGCGACGCGGTGCAGCGGGTGGAACGGACTGCGCGCGGCCCGTCGACGACGGACCGCGCGCAGATTGTACGACTTGGCGGGCTCAGACCGTGCCGCTGGCCATCTGGAGGCGGAGCCAGAGCCCCAGCCCGACGATGCAGGCGAACCAGACGATGCCCACCAGGACGGTGTAGCGGTCGAGGTTCTTCTCCGCCACCGAGGAACCGGCGAGGCTGGAGCTGACGCCACCGCCGAACATGCTCGACAACCCGCCGCCCTTACCGCGGTGCAGCAGGATCAGCATGGTCAACAGAACGCTCGTGATGACCAGCAACACGATCAACGTGTATGCGAACCAGATCGGCATGGCTGGGGTCAGTCCTCTCGTTACGATCCTCGCCCGGGCAGATCGGGCACGGTGGCACCGACCGACGGACGGGCGGAGTCAAGGATAGCGAGCGATCAGCGGGAGATGTGCTCCGGGAACCGGCAGATCTTCGCGAACTCCTCGGCGTCCAGGCTCGCGCCGCCCACGAGCGCCCCGTCGACGTCCGGCTGAGCCATGATCGCCGCGACGTTCGACGACTTGACCGACCCGCCGTAGAGGACGCGGACCTTGTCGGCGGTGTCCTGGCCGAAGGACTCGGCGAGGCGCTGACGGACCGCGCCGCACACCTCCTGGGCGTCCTCCGGGGTGGCCGTCTTGCCCGTGCCGATCGCCCAGACCGGCTCGTACGCCACCACGACCTTCTCCACCTGCTCGGCGGTGAGCCCCTTCAGGGCGCCGTCGAGCTGCTCGCTGCAGTGCGCCACGTGGGTGCCCTGCTCGCGGACGTCCAGCCCCTCCCCCACGCAGAGGATCGGGGTGAGCCCGTGGGTCAGCGCCGCCTGCACCTTGGCGTTGACGAGCGCGTCGTCCTCGTGGTGGTAGGCCCGCCGCTCCGAGTGCCCGATCGCCACGTAGGTGCAGCCCAGCTTCGCCAGCATCGGGCCGGAGATCTCCCCGGTGTAGGCTCCCGACGCGTACGGCGAGAGGTCCTGCGCGCCGTAGCCGATGAGCAGCTTGTCGCCGTCGACGGCGGTCTGCACCGTACGCAGGTCGGTGAACGGCGGCAGGACCACCGTCTCGACGTCGGTGAGCTGCTTCTCGGTGAGGCTGGCCGCCAGCTTCTGCACCAGCAGGTTGGCCTCGAGGTGGTTGCAGTTCATCTTCCAGTTGCCGGCCATCAGGGGCCGGCGGGTGACGCTCGCCATCAGTTCTCCAGGGCCGCGATGCCGGGGAGGGTCTTGCCCTCCAGGTATTCCAGGGAGGCGCCACCGCCGGTGGAGATGTGCCCGAAGGACGACTCGTCCAGCCCGAGCGCCCGCACCGCGGCGGCGGAGTCACCGCCACCGACGACGGTGAACGCCTCGCTCTTGGCGATGGTCTCGGCGATCCCGCGGGTGCCGTGGGCGAACGCCGGCATCTCGAACACGCCCATGGGGCCGTTCCAGAAGATCGTCCGCGCGCCCTTGAGGGCGGCGGCGAAGCCGGCGACCGTCTCCGGCCCGATGTCGAGCCCGACCCGCTTGCTGGGGATGCCGTCGGCCGGCACGGTGTCGTGCGCGGCGTCCGGGGCGAACGCGTCCGCGGCCACCACGTCGACCGGGAGCATGATCTTGCCCTCGGAGCGCTCCAGCAGGCTGCGGCAGGTCTCGACCATCTCCTCCTCCAGCAGCGAGGAGCCCACCTCGTGGCCCTGCGCCTTGAGGAAGGTGAAGCACATCCCGCCGCCGATGAGCAGCCGGTCGACCGTCGGCAGCAGCGCCTCGATCACCGCCAGCTTGTCGGAGACCTTCGAACCGCCGAGCACCACGACGTACGGGCGCTCCGGCTCGCCGGTCAGCCGGGACAGGACCTCCACCTCGCGCAGCACCAGCCGGCCGGCGACGTGCGGCAGCCGGGCCGGCACGTCGTGGACGCTGGCGTGCTTGCGGTGCACCGCGCCGAACGCGTCGTCGACGTACGCGTCGCCGAAGGCGGCGAGCTCATCGGCGAAGGCGCCCCGCTCGGTGTCGTCCTTGCTGGTCTCGCCCTTGTTGAAACGCAGGTTCTCCAGCAGCGCGACCTCGCCGTCGGCGAGCGCGTCCACGGTGGAGCGGGCGGACTCGCCGACGGTGTCGGTGGCGAAGTGCACCCGCGCGCCGAGCAGCTCCCCGAGCCGCCCGGCGACCGGGCTCAGGCTGAACTTCGGGTCCGGCGTGCCCTTGGGGCGGCCCAGGTGCGAGCAGACGACCACCTTGGCGCCGGCGCCGGTGAGGGCGCTCAGCGTCGGCAGCACGGCACGGATCCGGCCGTCGTCGGCGATCCTTACTCCGTCCGGAGTGCCGCCTTGCGGCGCGGAGGCGGAGTCATGATCGGTGATGTCACCGGTCTGCTTGTCGAGCGGGACGTTCAGGTCGGCGCGCACCAGCACGCGCCGACCCGACACCCCCTCGGCGAGCAGGTCGTCGAGGGTACGGATGCTCACTTAGGCCAGCCCTCCGTTCGTGACCGACGACCTGCTCACAGCGTCGGCTCCGTTCGTGACTGCGAGGCTCGCAAGCTCACTCCTCGCACTCACAGGGACTGGCCGACCAGCTTGACCAGGTCGACCAGGCGGTTCGAGTAGCCCCACTCGTTGTCGTACCAGCCGACGACCTTGACCTGGTTGCCGACGACCTTGGTCAGCGGCGCGTCGAAGATGCACGACGCCGGGTCGGTGACGATGTCGGCGGAGACGATCGGGTCCTCGTTGTAGACCAGGATGCCCTTGAGCGGGCCCTCGGCGGCGGCCTTCAGCGCGGCGTTGACCTCGTCCACCGTGGTCTCCCGGGCGACGTCGACGGTGAGGTCGGTGGCCGAGCCGGTCGGGATCGGCACGCGCAGCGCGTAGCCGTCCAGCTTGCCCTTCAGCTCCGGCAGCACCAGGCCGATCGCCTTCGCCGCGCCGGTCGAGGTCGGCACGATGTTCAGGGCGGCGGCGCGGGCCCGACGCAGGTCGGAGTGCGGCGCGTCCTGGAGGTTCTGGTCCTGGGTGTACGCGTGGATCGTCGTCATCAGGCCGTGCTGGATGCCGAACGTGTCGTGCAGGACCTTCGCCATCGGCGCCAGGCAGTTGGTGGTGCAGGAGGCGTTCGAGATGATGGTGTGCTTGGCCGGGTCGTACTGGTCGTGGTTGACGCCCATGACGACCGTGACGTCCTCGTTCTTCGCCGGGGCGGAGATGATGACCTTCTTGGCCCCGCCGTCGACGTGCGCCTTCGCCTTGGTGGCGTCGGTGAAGAAGCCGGTGGACTCGATGACCACGTCCACGCCGGCGTCGCCCCACGGCAGCTTCGACGGGTCCTTCTCGGCGTACGCCTTGATGGTCTTGCCGCCCACGGTGATCTCGTCGGCGGTGGCCTTCACCTCGTGCGGCAGGCGACCCAGGATGCTGTCGTACTTGAGCAGGTGGGCGAGCGTCGCGTTGTCGGTCAGGTCGTTGACCGCCACGACCTCGATGTCAGCGCCGGACGCCAGCACTGCCCGGAAGAAGTTGCGGCCGATCCGGCCGAAGCCGTTGATGCCAACCCGGATGGTCACAGGTCCCATCTCCTTGCGTTCTGGTCCGCCGGCGTAAGACCCGGGCCGGCGGAGGTGTGTGCGCCGACCGTTGGAGCCGGCCGTTGACGGTTCATCTCGGCCACCCCGCCGCGGTCTCGAAGGACCTGACCGCCGGAGGCGGTGTGCACGGCGAGGAGTGCCTGTGCCGGCCCCCTTGCCGTACGCAGCGACCTTATCCGAGCGTGCGGCGCAGTGCAGCGCCGGGTGGTGACCCACCGGCGCCGCCGACCCCCACCGTCCTATCAGACCACGAGCATGTCGGGCGTGACTGCTGCTTCCGTATCCGGGATGCCCAGGTCCCGGGCCCGCTTGTCGGCCAGCGCCAACAGCCGGCGGATCCGGCCGGCGATCGCGTCCTTGGTCAGCGGCGGGTCGGCCAGCGCGCCCAGCTCCTCCAACGAGGCCTGCCGGTGCTCCAGGCGCAGCCGGCCGGCGGAGGTGAGGTGGTTGGGCGCGTCCTCGGCGAGGATCTCCAGCGCCCGCGTCACCCGGGCGGCGGCGGCGACCGCCGCCCGCGCCGAGCGGCGCAGGTTGGCGTCGTCGAAGTTGGCCAGCCGGTTGGCCGTGGCCCGCACCTCGCGGCGCACCCGGCGTTCCTCCCAGGCCAGCACGCTGGAGTGGGCGCCGATGCGGGTGAGCAGCGCGGCGATCGCGTCGCCGTCCTTGACCACCACCCGGTCCACGCCGCGCACCTCGCGGTTCTTGGCGGTGATGCCGATCCGCCGGGCCGCGCCCACCAGGGCCAGCGCGGACTCCGGGCCCGGGCAGGTGATCTCCAGCGCGCTGGAGCGGCCCGGCTCGGTCAGCGAGCCGTGCGCCATGAACGCGCCGCGCCAGGCCGACACCGCGCAGCAGACGTTCGCGGCGACGACGTGCGGCGGCAGCCCCCGCACCGGACGCCCGCGCACGTCGAGCAGCCCGGTCTGCCGCGCGAGGGCCTCACCGTCCTTGACCACCCGCACGATGAAGTGGCTGCCCTTGCGCAGGCCACCGGACGCGAGCACGTGGATCTCACTCGGATAGCCGTAGACCTCCGCGATCTCCCGTCGCAGCCGCCGGGCCACCGCCCCCGTGTCGAGTTCGGCCTCCACCACGACCCGACCGGAGACGATGTGCAGCCCGCCGGCGAAGCGCAGCAGCGCCGCCATCTCCGCCCGCCGGCAGCAGGGCTTGGGCACGTCGACCCGACTCAGCTCGTCCTTGACCGCAGCCGTCATCGCCATTGTGCGTCCCCTCACGGACCTGTTCCGGCGTGTCGCCGGAGATTACGTACGTGTCTAACGATCGGCGCCCAGGACAGGCACCAGTGCGGCGCCCAGGGCGGCCGGATCATGACGGGGAGTGCCGTCGGTGACCGCGACGGGAGCGAGGACCAGGCGGGCACCCAGCGATTCTGCCGCACGTTCGACCGGTTCGGGGTCACCCGCCGCCTTGGAATCGGCGACCACTCGGTCGACCCTCAGCTCCGGCAGGTACGAGCGCAGCGCGGCCAGATGGTCGGCCTGGGAGAGCCCGGAGGTCTCCTTCTCGGCGGCGAGGTTCAGCGTGACGAGCCGCCGCGCCGGGCTGGCGACGATCGCGGCGGCGAGCTGCGGCACCAGCAGGTGCGGCAGGACGCTCGTGTACCAGCTGCCCGGCCCGAAGATCAGCCAGTCGGCCGCACCGATCGCGGCGACCGCCTGCGGGCAGGCCTCCGGCGCGACCGGGGTGAGCCGCAACGACTCCACCCGACCGGTGGTCACCGCCACCTGGTGCTGGCCCGTGATCGTGCGCACCTCGTCCGGCCGGCTCGGGTCGGCGCCGCGTACCCGCGCCTCGATCCCCACCGGCTCGCATGACATCGGCAGCACCCGGCCGACCGTGCCGAGCATCGCGCCGGCGTGCTCCAGGGCGGCCACCGGGTCGCCGAGCAACTCCATCAGCCCGCAGAGCACCAGGTTGCCCACCGCGTGCCCGGCCAGCCCGCCGGCCTCGGCGCCCGCCCGGCCGGCCGCACCGGCACCCGCCCGTCCTCCGGCGATCCCGCCGGTCGCCCCGGCCGGCTCCGGGCCGGAAGGGGCCCGTCCGGTACCGGAGACCCGGGGGCGACCGGCCGCTCCGCCCCCGGCGGAAGCCGGACCGCCGGCGGGCGGCACCTCGGCGTAGCGGTGTTGGAAGAGCTTGGCGCTGCGCCGGGTGGCCGGATGGTCGCCGGCCAGCGCGACCAGCGCCTGCCGCAGGTCGCCCGGGGGCAGGCCGCCCCGCTCGGCCCGCAGCCGGCCGCTGGAGCCACCGTCGTCGCCGACGGTGACCACCGCCGTGATGTCGAGGTCCAGCTCGGGGGCGCAGCGGCGCAGGGCGCGCAGCGAGGCGGACAGGCCGTGCCCGCCGCCGAAGGCGACCACACGCGTCGCCGTCACTCGCGCCCCAGGTCGCGGTGCTGCGCGTTGGCGGCCAGACCGGAGTGACGCAGCCGAGCGGCCAGCTCCTCGGCGATGGCCACGCTGCGGTGCTTGCCGCCGGTGCAGCCGACCGCCACCGTCAGGTAGCGCTTGCCCTCCCGCTCGAAGCCGACGGTGGTCGCGTTGACCAGGTCGGCGTACGACCCGACGAAGGCGTCCGCGCCCTCCTGCCCCAGCACGTACGAGCTGACCGCCTCCTCCCGGCCGGTGTGCTCGCGCAGTTCCGGCACCCAGTACGGGTTGGGCAGGAAGCGGGCGTCGAGCACGAAGTCGGCGTCCGGCGGCAGGCCGTACTTGAAGCCGAAGGAGAGCACGGTGACCCGCAGCCGGCGGGCGTCCTCGCCGCCGAAGAGCTCCTCGACGCGGCGGCGCAGCTGGTTGACGTTCAGGTGGCTGGTGTCGATGATCACGTCGGCCTGGTCGCGGGCCTCCTCCAGCAGGCCCCGCTCGACCGCGATGCCGTCGGCGAGCCGCCCGTCGCCCTGCAACGGGTGCGAGCGCCGGACGCTCTCGAACCGCCGGATCAGCACCTCGTCGTCGGCGTCGACGAAGACCACCCGGGGCGAGAAGCCGCGCTCCTTCAGCTCCCGGATCGCCCCCGCCAGGTCGGTGGAGAAGGCGCGCGAGCGCACGTCCAGCACCATCGCCGTACGCCGGGCCGCCCCGCCCGCCTTGAACGCCAGCTCGGCCATGTCGAGCATGAGCGCCTGCGGCAGGTTGTCCACCACGTAGAACCCGACGTTCTCCAACGCCCTCGCCACCGTGCTGCGGCCGCCGCCGGAGAGCCCGGTGACCACCACCAGGGTGGTGTCCGACTCCGCCGGTGTCTGCTGCCCGGTCACCGTCGCGCCCCGTTCCTCGGCCGTACGCGCCTCGCTCACCCACTACCCCCAAGCCGTGGCGCCGCGGCCGGCACCCCCGGCCGCGCGTGGTCAATCAGCGACTCTATCCCGCACCATCCGGGCGTTGCCGGCACGTCCCCGGCCGCCGCCGTGGTGGCGTCCGCCCCGACGGAGGGTTTGACCTGGGCGCGAGGGTCGTGCTCCCGACAGGCGGACCCCTTGATGACGATCAGCCAACGTCCATACGCTGCACGTGATCGCCGCAGGTGGCGACTGGTTTCTGGGAGGCGGGATGCACGATCTGGCGGAGAAGAACAAATACGTCGGCTTCCTGTTCATGAGGATCAATCCGGAATACTTCGCCCTGGGCCGGGAGGGCATCCACGAGGTCTCCGCCGAGCACGCCCGCGACCTGGGCCGCTTCGCCAAGCAGCTCACCCACGTGGTCTGCACCGGGGTCAACGGCCGCTACGACCAGGTGACCATGGTCGAGGCGGACACCCTGGAGGAGATCAACGCGGCAGCCACGGCGTTCCGGATGGGCAACAAGGCCCGCTACATCGAGATCGTCGACATCGTGGTCGGGATGAAGGCCCCGCCGCGCGGACTGGCCAAGCGTTCCGCCCAGCCCGACTGAGCGACCCGGAGGCCGCCGGACCGCGACGCTCCGGTCCGGCGGTCGCCCTGATCCGCGACCCGCCCGCTCGGGTCCGCCGGCTGTCGGGGGAGGTTCGTAGAATCCTCGGATGGCTTCCCCCACCGACCTGCGCTCCGCCGACGCCCTGGAGGTGCTGCGCCGGGTCTTCGGCTACGACGCCTTCCGCGGCTTCCAGCAGGAGGTGATCGACCACGTGGTGGCCGGCGGCGACGCGCTGGTGCTGATGCCCACCGGCGGCGGCAAGTCGCTGTGCTACCAGATCCCCGCGCTGGTCCGCGACGGCGTGGCGGTGGTGGTCTCCCCGCTGATCGCGCTCATGCAGGACCAGGTCGACGCGCTGACGGCGGTCGGTGTGCGGGCCGGCTTCCTCAACTCGACCCAGGATCTCGACGCCCGCCGCGTGGTGGAGCGGGCGTTCGTCGGCGGCGAGCTGGACCTGCTCTACCTCGCCCCGGAGGCGTTGGGCACCCGCGGGGTGCAGCAGTTGCTCGACCGGGGCAGGATCGCCCTGTTCGCCATCGACGAGGCGCACTGCGTGTCGCAGTGGGGGCACGACTTCCGCCCCGACTACCTCGCCCTGTCGATGCTGCACGAGCGCTGGCCCGACGTGCCCCGCATCGCGCTCACCGCCACCGCGACCAGCGCGACCCGCGACGAGATCGCGACCCGGCTCAAGCTCACCGACGCCCGGCACTTCGTGGCGAGCTTCGACCGGCCCAACATCCAGTACCGGATCGTGCCCAAGCGCGAGCCGCGCAAGCAGTTGCTGAGCCTGCTGCGCGACGAGCACCCCGGCGACGCGGGCATCGTCTACTGCCTGTCGCGCGCCTCGGTGGAGAAGACGGCGGAGTTCCTCACCGCCAACGGCGTCGCCGCGCTGCCCTACCACGCCGGCCTGGACGCGGCGACCCGCGCGCGCAACCAGCAGCGCTTCCTGCGCGAGGACGGCCTGGTGATGGTGGCGACCATCGCGTTCGGCATGGGCATCGACAAGCCCGACGTCCGCTTCGTCGCCCACCTCGACCTGCCCAAGTCCGTCGAGGGCTACTACCAGGAGACCGGTCGCGCCGGGCGCGACGGGCTGCCGTCGACCGCCTGGCTGGCGTACGGGCTCCAGGACGTGGTGCAGCAGCGCAAGATGATCGAGACCTCCGACGGGGACCTCGCCCACCGGCGCAACCTCGCCGCCCACCTCGACGCGATGCTCGCCCTCTGCGAGACGGTCCGCTGCCGGCGGGGCCAGCTGCTCGACTACTTCGGCGAGAAGGCGGAAGCCGCCTGCGGCAACTGCGACACCTGCCTCAGCCCGCCGGAGTCCTGGGACGGCACCGTCGCGGCGCAGAAGCTGCTCTCCACGGTCTTCCGGCTCGACCGGGAACGCAACCAGCGCTTCGGCGCGGGGCACTGCGTCGACATCCTGCTCGGCCGCACGACCGACAAGGTCACCCAGTACGGCCACGACTCCCTGACCGTCTTCGGCATCGGCGGCGAGCTGCGCGAGGCCGAGTGGCGCGGCGTGGTGCGGCAGCTGCTGGCCGAGGGGCTGCTGGCCGTCGAGGGCGACTACGGCACGCTGGCCCTCACCGAGGCCAGCGCGGAGGTGCTGGGCCGCCGCCGCACGGTGATGATGCGCCGCGAGCCGGAGAAGGTCGCCTCGTCCCGGTCGGCGAAGCCACGCGGGGCGGCCACCGTCGTCGCCGAGCTCTCCCCCACCGCCGCCGGGGTCTTCGAGCGGCTGCGCGCCTGGCGGGGGGCCACCGCCAAGGAGCAGGGCGTCCCGGCGTACGTGATCTTCCACGACGCCACGCTGCGGCAGATCGCCACCGACGCGCCCACGTCGCTGGCCGAGCTGTCCGCCGTCAGCGGCGTCGGCGAGAACAAGCTCGCGAAGTACGGCGAGCAGATCCTGGCCGTCCTGGCCGAGTGACGGCCGGCCGCGCCACCGTCCGCGACGTGCACCTGGCCTTCGGGTCGCACCGGGTGCTGCGCGGGCCCGGCCAGGCGTCGGCGCGCGGGCCGACGGCGGCGGGTCAGTCCCCGGCCGGGGTCTTCGCCTCGCCGCCCAGCGCGGCGAGGATCGCCTCGGCGGTGCGCCGGCCCACGCCGGGCACCTCGGTGATCTCCTCGACGGTGGCGGCGGAGAGCCGCTTGAGCGAGCCGAAGTGCCGCAGCAGCGCCTTGCGCCGCACCTCCCCCAGGCCGGGCACCCTGTCGAGCGCCGACTCGGTCATCCGCTTGGAGCGCCGCTGGCGGTGGAAGGTGATGGCGAAGCGGTGCGCCTCGTCGCGCACCCGTTGCAGCAGATAGAGCCCCTCCGAGGTGCGCGGCAGGATGACCGGGAACTCGTCGTCGGGCAGCCACACCTCCTCCAGCCGCTTGGCCAGGCCGCACAGCGCCACGTCGTCGACGCCCAGCTCCGCGAGGGCCTGCGCCGCCGCCGCGACCTGCGGCGCGCCGCCGTCGACCACCACCAGCTGCGGCGGGTACGCGAACCGGCGGGGGCGTCCCGTGGTCGGGTCGATCAGGACGCCGACGGCGCGCTCCTCGGACCCGCCCGGCTCGTCGGACCCGCCGGGCTCGTGGGGATCGTGGGGATCGCCGGGTTCGCGGGGCGCGCCGGGCGCGGGCTGCCCGGCCGGGGCGACCGGGTCGTCGGCCGGCTCGACGCCCGCCTCGCCGGTCTCGGCGCGGGCGTCGAGGTAGCGCGCGAAGCGGCGGCGCAGCACCTCGGACATGGCGGAGAGGTCGTCGGTGGCGCCCCGGATGATGAAGCGCCGGTATTCGCTCTTGCGGGGCAGCCCGTCCTCGAAGACGACCATGCTCGCCACCACGTCGGTGCCCTGCATCTGGGAGATGTCGAAGCACTCGATGCGCAACGGCGAGGTGCGCATGTCGAGCGCCTCGGTGATCTCGTCGAGCGCCTTGCTGCGGGTGGTCAGGTCGCCGGCCCGGCGCAGCTTGTGCCGGGCCAGGGCGTCCTTGGCGTTGCGCTCGACCGTCTCCAGCAGCGACCGTTTGTCGCCGCGCTGCGGCACCCGCAGGCTGACCCGGCTGCCCCGGTGGCCGGAGAGCCAGTCGGCGAGCGCGTCGGCGTCGGTGGGCAGCGCCGGCACGAGCAGCTCGCGCGGCACGTCGGCCTCGCCCTGCTCGCCGCCGTAGACCTGGGTGCAGAAGTGGTGCACCAGGTCGCCCGTGCTCAGCTCCTCGGTCTTCTCCACCACCCAGCCGCGCTGGCCACGGACGCGGCCGTCGCGCACGTGGAAGACCTGGACGGCCGCTTCGAGGGGGTCGTCGGCGAACGCCACCACGTCGGCGTCGGTGCCGTCGCCGAGCACGACTGTCTGCTTCTCCATCGCCCGGCGCAGCGCGGCCACGTCGTCGCGCAACCGGGCCGCCCGCTCGAACTCCAGCTGCTCGCTGGCCTCGGTCATCTCGCGTTCGAGCCGGCGCACCATCGAGTCGGTGCGCCCGCCCATGAAGTCGCAGAAACCGTCGACGATCTCCCGGTGCCGCTCGGGGGTGACGCTGCCGACGCAGGGGGCCGAACACTTGCCGATGTAACCCAGCAGGCAGGGGCGGCCCACCTGGCTGGCACGCTTGAACACCCCCGCCGAGCAGGTGCGCGCCGGGAAGACCCGCAGCAGCAGGTCGAGCGTCTCGCGGATCGCCCAGGCGTGCGAGTAGGGCCCGAAGTAGCGCACCCCCTTGCGCTTGGCGCCCCGCATCACCTGCAACCGGGGGAACTCCTCGTCGAGGGTGACCGCGAGGTAGGGGTAGGACTTGTCGTCGCGGTAGCGGACGTTGAAACGCGGGTCGTACTGCTTGATCCAGGTGTATTCGAGCTGGAGCGCCTCGACCTCGGTGCCGACGGTGACCCAGTCCACCGACTCGGCGGTGGTGACCATCTGCTGGGTGCGCTGGTGCAGGCCCCACAGGTCGGCGAAGTAGGAGTTGAGCCGACTGCGCAGGTTCTTCGCCTTGCCGACGTAGATCACCCGGCCGGTGCCGTCGCGGAACCGGTAGACCCCCGGTGACTCCGGGATGGTGCCGGGCGCGGGACGGTAGGTCGAGGGGTCAGCCACGGCAGCAAGCCTAGTCCGCACCCCCGACAGCTCCCCGGACGCCGCGTCCCCGCCCCGTCCCGCCCGCCGGCCCCCGGCAACCCGAAACTCCGGTGCCGCCGGAGTCGCTCCCCGCTAACGTCCGCCCCCTGGCCGGCCGACGCGGGGGGAGCACGGGGACATGGGCGCGAACCCCGCGGGAGGCAGCCGAGGGGGTGCCGTCCTCGTGGCGGCGCTCACCGTCGACTCGGTCGGCAACGGGCTCTTCCTGCCCCTGTCGCTTGTGTACTTCCTGCGGCTCACCGACGTGCCCTTGGCGCTTCTCGGGGTGCTGCTCAGCGCGGCGACCGTGCTCACCCTGCCGGTGCCGCTGTGGGCGGGATCGCTGGCGGACCGGATCGGGGCGCTGCCGGTGGTCGTCGCCTCCCAACTGCTCCAGGCCGCCGGCTACCTGGCGTACGCCTGGGTGCGGGGGCCGGTCGGCGTCTTCGTGGCGGCGGCGCTGGTCGCCGTCGGCGTGCGGTTCTTCTGGTCCGCCGTCTTCACGGCGGTCGCCGACTACGCCGACGGCAGCCCGGGCGGCTGGGCCCGGGACACCTGGTACGCGATCAGCAACGGCGCCCGTACCGCCGGCCTGGCGGTGGGGGGCCTGACCACGGGCGTGGTGGTGGCCGACGGGCGGGCCGGCACCTACCGCGCGGTGGCCTACGCGGCGGCGGCCTGCTTCGCCCTCGCCGCGGTGCTCATCGCCGCCCGGGTGCGGATCCCGCCGGCCACCGACCGCCCGGCGGGATCCGGGCGGGGCGGGTACGCCACGCTGCTGCGGGACCGCCCGTTCCTCGCCCTCATCGGCCTGAACACCGTCTTCGCGCTGAGCACCATGATGCTCGGCCTGGCCCTGCCCACGATGATGCTCACGGACCTGCGGGGCCCCGCCTGGCTGACCTCCGCCGTCCTGGCCGGCAACGCGTTCCTCGTCGCCCTGCTGTCGGCGCCCGTCGGCGCCCGCCTGCCGCAGCACCGCCGCACCCGTGCGGTCGCGCTGGCCGCCGCCCTCTGGACGCTCTGGAGCCTCGCCATGGCGACCCTCGGCCCGGGGCGCCTCGGCGTGGTGGCCGCGCTGCTGGTCGCGGCGACGCTGCTGTTCACCGTCGCGGAACTGGTGCACGCGCCGGCGTCCGCCGCGCTGGCCGCGGCCGCCGCCCCGATCGCCGCCCGGGGCCGATACCTGGCGGCCTTCCAGTACTCCTTCGCCCTCGCCTCGATGGTCGCGCCGGCCTTCTTCGGCACCCTGTACGAGGTCGACACCGCCGCGCCCTGGCTGGTGCTGGCGCTACTCAACGCCGTCGGCGTCGCCGGCATCCTGCTGCTGGAGCGGAGCCTGCCGCCGGCCGCCCTGCGCGAGCGGCCGCCGACGGGCGAGCGGCCGGCAGCGGGCGAGCGGCCGTCGGTGGTCGACGCGAGCGCCGCCGCGGACTGAGCGGTGCCAGCGGCCCGGTTCGGGTCGCCGGCCGCACCCGACGGGTCAGGCCAGCGAGATCTGGTCGCCGGTGACCTTGACGTTCTTCGGCGGCAGCGGCTTGGTGGCCGGGCCGCCCTTCACCGAGCCGTCCTCGATCGAGAACTTGCTGAAGTGGCAGGTGCAGTTGATGGTGCCGCCGTCGACGTTCGTCACCGGGCAGCCCTGGTGGGTGCAGATCGAGTCGAACCCCTTGAACTCGCCCTCGCGCGGCTGGGTGATCACCACGCCCTGGGCGGGATAGACCGTGCCGCCGCCGACCGGGATGTCGGCCGTACGGGCCAGCGACTGCGCGCCCTGGCGGTCGCCGCCGCCGGCGTCACCGGTGCTGGGCACCGCCGGGCCGCCGCTGGTCGGGGCCGCCCCGTCGCCGGAGTCGTCGCTGCCGCAGGCGGCCAGGACCACCGCCGCGCCGACCGCGCCCGCGCCCGTGAGGAGGGCGCGTCGCGTCCGCGTCGCCGGCCCGGTCAGCCCCTGATCGTCACTCATGCCTCGCCCTTCTCTCGGCTGCCGCCGCCTGGTCATGATCCGCGGCCACACTCGGGTGCACGGATCACTCTGCCCGACGGTTCACCTGATCGGCGACCGAGGGCCACCCAGGGTGGGCGTGGGCCCGCCCCGGATGGCCCCGTCGGCGATCCGCCCCCTGCCGGCGGCCGGACGGCGTGACCGGGCGACTGCCCGGGCTGGTGTCGATCGCGCCGTCCCTGGTCGTCGCCCTGGTCGACCCGCACCCACACGACCTGGGGAGCGTGCCGTCAGCGCGCCTCGGCCCGCGCCTTGCGGGGGCGGGTGGCGGCCTTGGTGCCGTTGGCCTTGGCCGCCCGGGAGGTGGCCGCCGCCGCGCCCTTCGCGTCGCCGTCGAGCTTGAGCACCTGGCGCAGGAAGTGGCCGGTGTGGCTGCCGGGCACCTCGGCGACCTCCTCGGGGGTGCCGGTGGCGAGCACCGTGCCGCCCCGGTGACCGCCCTCGGGGCCCATGTCGATCAGCCAGTCGGCCGTCTTGATCACGTCGAGGTTGTGCTCGATGGTGATCACCGTGTTGCCCTTGTCGACAAGCCCCTCGAGCACCATCAGCAGCTTGCGGATGTCCTCGAAGTGCAGGCCGGTGGTCGGCTCGTCGAGGACGTAGACCGTCCGCCCGGTCGAGCGCTTCTGCAACTCGGAGGCGAGCTTGACCCGCTGCGCCTCGCCGCCGGAGAGCGTGGGCGCGGGCTGGCCGAGCCGGACGTAGCCGAGGCCGACGTCGACAAGCGTCTTGAGGTGCCGGTGGATGGCCGGGATGGCGGAGAAGAACTCGGCCGCCTCCTCGATCGGCATCTCCAGCACGTCGGAGACGGTCTTGCCCTTGTAGTGCACCTCCAGGGTCTCCCGGTTGTAGCGGGCGCCCTTGCAGACCTCGCACGGGACGTACACGTCGGGCAGGAAGTTCATCTCGATCTTGATGGTGCCGTCGCCGGAGCACGCCTCGCAGCGGCCGCCCTTGACGTTGAACGAGAACCGGCCGGGGCCGTAGCCCCGGACCTTGGCCTCGGTGGTCTCGGCGAAGAGCTTGCGGACGTGGTCCCAGACCCCGGTGTAGGTGGCCGGGTTGGAGCGCGGGGTGCGGCCGATCGGCGACTGGTCGACGCCGACCACCTTGTCAACGTGCTCCAGCCCGGAGACCCGGGTGTGCCGGCCGGGCACCAGCCGCGCGCCGTTGATCTGGTTGGCCAGCACCGTGTAGAGGATGTCGTTGACCAGCGTCGACTTGCCGGAGCCGCTGACCCCGGTGACGGCGATGAGCTGGCCGAGCGGGAACGACACGGTCAGGTTGCGCAGGTTGTGCTCGCGCGCGCCGTGCACCACCAGCTCCCGGTCCGGGGTCTGGGCGCGGCGCCCCTGCGGCGTCGGGATCGACCGGCGGCCCGACAGGTAGGCCCCGGTCACCGACTCCGGGTTCTCCAGCAGCGCCGACACGGAGCCGCTGTGCACGATCTTGCCGCCGTGCTCGCCCGCGCCCGGGCCGATGTCGACGATCCAGTCGGCGGTGCGGATCGTGTCCTCGTCGTGCTCGACGACGATCAGCGTGTTGCCCAGGCCGCGCAGCCGGACCAGGGTCTCGATCAGCCGGTGGTTGTCGCGCTGGTGCAGCCCGATCGACGGCTCGTCGAGGACGTAGAGCACCCCGACCAGGCCGGAGCCGATCTGGGTGGCCAGCCGGATGCGCTGCGCCTCGCCGCCCGAGAGGGTGCCGGCCGGGCGGTCCAGGGAGAGGTAGTCGAGGCCGACGTCGAGCAGGAACTTCAGCCGGGCGTTGATCTCCTTCAGCACCCGCTCGGCGATCAGCTTCTGCCGGTCGGTCAGCTCGATGCCGGCGAGCAGGTCGGCGGCCTCGCCGACGGAGAGGTTGCAGACCTCGGCGATGCTCCTGCCGGCCAGGGTGACCGCGAGCACCTCGGGCTTGAGCCGGGCGCCCCCGCAGGCCGCGCAGGGCACGTCGCGCATGTAGCCCTCGTACTTCTCGCGCGACCACTCCGACTCGGTGTCGGTGTGCCGGCGCTCGATCCACTGCACCACGCCCTCGAAGCCGGTGTAGTAGGAGCGCTCGCGGCCGAACTTGTTGCGGTAGCGCACGTGCACCTGGTCGTCGGAGCCGTGCAGGATCGTCTTCTGCGCCCGCGACGGCAGGGCCCGCCAGGGCGTGTCGACGTCGAAGTGCTCGGCCGCGCCGAGGGCCTCCAGCAGGCGCAGGAAGTATTCCAGGTTGTGCCCGGTCGACCAGGGCTGGATCGCGCCCTCGCGCAGGGAACGCTCCGGGTCGGGGACGAGCAGCTCGGGGTCGACCTCCTTCTTGGTGCCCAGGCCGGTGCACTCGGGGCACGCGCCGTAGGGCGCGTTGAAGGAGAAGACCCGGGGCTCCAGGTCCTCGATGGCGAGGGGGTGGTCGTTGGGGCAGGCCAGGTGCTCGGAGTAGCGCCGCTCGCGCTCCGGATCGTCCTCGGGCAGGTCGACGAAGTCGAGCAGGACGAGGCCGTTGGACAGGCCCAGGGCGGCCTCGACCGAGTCGGTCAGCCGCTGCTTGGCGCTCGGCTTGACGGTGAGGCGGTCGATCACCACCTCGATGGTGTGCTTCTCCTGCTTCTTCAGCTTCGGCGGCTCGGTCAGCGGATGCACGACGCCGTCGACCCGGGCCCGGGCGTAGCCCTTGGCCTGGAGCTCGGCGAAGAGGTCGACGTACTCGCCCTTGCGGCCGCGCACCACGGGCGAGAGCACCATGAACTTGGTGCCCTCGGTCATCGCGAGGACCCGGTCGACGATCTGCTGCGGGGTCTGCCGGGAGATCCGCTCGCCGCAGACCGGGCAGTGCGGCTCGCCGATGCGGGCGAAGAGCAGCCGGAGGTAGTCGTAGACCTCGGTGATGGTGCCCACCGTCGAGCGCGGGTTGCGCGAGGTGGACTTCTGGTCGATGGAGACCGCCGGGCTCAGGCCCTCGATGAAGTCGACGTCCGGCTTGTCCATCTGGCCGAGGAACTGCCGCGCGTACGACGACAGCGACTCGACGTAGCGGCGCTGCCCCTCGGCGAAGATCGTGTCGAAGGCCAGGCTCGACTTGCCCGACCCGGAGAGCCCCGTGAACACGATCAGGGCGTCCCGGGGCAGGTCGAGACTGACGTCACGCAGGTTGTGCTCGCGCGCGCCACGGATGATCAGTCGGTCGGCCACTGTCCGTGTACTCCCGGGTGAAGAAGATGAGGAGGAATTGTCCGCTCCAAGGCTGGTCTGAGCGGTTGTCTGAGTGGTTGTGGGCGCGCAGAAAGGCGCCTCGGCAACTCTAGCCCCGAGGTACGACAACTTCCCTCGCCGGCACATTCCCCCAGCTCAGCCCGGTCCGCCGCGCCCGAGGAAACCGATCCGCCGCGCCTGAGGAAGCCGGTCGCCGCGCCCGAGGAAGCCGATCCGCGGCGGGCGAGGAAGCCGATCCGCGGCGGGCGAAGAAGCCGGCCCTGAAGAAACGGGCGGGACCGGTCGACGACCGGCCCCGCCCGTGCCTACCTCCGTCAGGGGCGGGCCGCCCGCCGCCGGCCCGCGCGCCAGCCGCCACGCCGCTGCGCGGCCAGCCGGACCTCCCGCCGCCGGCTCTCGAAGGCCAGCTCCCGCTGGAGCTTGCGCCAGCTCTCCCAGCGCCGCGCCGGCAGCTCGCCGGTCTCCAGCGCCTCGCGCACCGCGCAGGCGGGCTCCCCGTCGTGCCCGCAGTCGGCGTACCGGCAGCCGGTGGCCAGCTCGGCGATGTCCGCGAACGCCCGGTCCAGCCCCGCCGAGCCGTCGAGCAGGCCGACCGCCCGTACCCCCGGGGTGTCCAGCACGGCGCCGCCGCCGGGCACCGGGAGCAGCGCCCGCCAGGTGGTGGTGTGCCGGCCCTTGCCGTCGACGCGCCGGATCGCCTGCGTCGGCATCAGCGCCGCCCCGGCCAGCGCGTTGACCAGGCTCGACTTGCCCGCGCCGGACGGGCCGAGCAGGCCGAGCGTGCGGCCGGGCGCCACCTCGGCGCGCAGCGGGTCGAGCCCGGTGCCGTGCTCGGCGCTGACGGCCAGCACCGGCACGCCGGGGGCGATCCCGGCGAGCTGGCGCGCGACGGCCTCCGGGTCGGCCGCCAGGTCGGCCTTGGTGAGCACGACCAGCGGCCGGGCGCCGGACTCGTGCGCCAGGGAGAGCAGCCGTTCGATCCGGCCGACGTCCGGCTCGGGGTGCACGGGCTCCACCACGGCGGCGGCGTCGAGGTTGGCGGCCAGCACCTGGCCGCTGGCGTCCTTGCCGGCGGTCCGCCGGACGAGGGCGGTGCGCCTCGGCAGCACCGCCTCCACCGTGACGTTGCGGTCAGGCCAGGTGCCCAGCAGCACCCAGTCCCCCGCGCAGGGCAGGCGGGTCAGGTCGCGGGCGGCGGCGGCCAGGACCGCCCCGCCCAGGGTGGCGCGGACCGGGCCGTCCGCGCAGAGCACGGTGCAGACGCCGCGGTCCACCCGGGCCACCCGGCCCGGTCGGTGCCCGCCGCGTCGCGGTACGTGTGCCGCCCGCTCGGCATCCCAGCCGAGGGCGGTCAAATCGATGGTCATGGCATCCTCATCGGTGTCGGAGCGGTTGACGCACGCGTGCTGCTGCCGGCATGGTCACCACCTCCCCGCCGTCCGGTGCCGCGTTCCACGCCGACGGTAGGACGCGCCGCGACGCGCCGAAAGCGATTTCCCCGGCGACGCGGAGTCCCCCGGCGGATAGGGTCGGTGGGTGACCACGGATCCGCTTCTGCTGACGGGCGAGGTGGACGCGGCCACGGACCGTCTGCTGCGGACCGCCGCCGCCCTCGACGACACCGGCCTCGCCGCCGCCTCGCTGCTGCCGGCGTGGAGCCGGGGACACGTCCTGGCCCACCTGGCCCGCAACGCCGACGGCTTCGTCAACCTGCTCGTCGCGGCCCGCACCGGCGAGCCGATCCCGATGTACGCCTCCGCGGCGGCCCGGGACGCCGACATCGAGGCCGGGGCCGCCCGCCCGCCCGCCGCCCACCTGGACGACCTGCGCCGCTCGGCCGTCCGGTTCACCGAGGCGGTCGCCGCGATGCCGGTCGAGGCGTGGGCGGCCACGGTCCAGACGCGGCGCGGCCCCTGGCCGGCGGCCATGCTGGTCTGGGGCCGGCTGCGCGAGATCGAGGTGCACCACGTGGACCTCGACGCCGGCTACCGGCCGGCCGACTGGCCCGAGTCGTTCGGCCACCGGCTGCTGCACGAGGTGGTCGGCGACCTCGCCGGCCGCGCCGACGTGCCGCCGATGGTGCTGCGCTTCGACGGCAGCCGGCACGAACTGGCCGTCGGCGACCGGACCGCCGCCCCCACGGTCACCGGTGCCGCTCCCGAACTCGCCGCCTGGCTGATCGGCCGCAGCCCGGGCACCGTGCTGACCGTCACCCCCGACGGCCCCCTGCCGCAACCACCGGAATGGATATAGACGACCTCATGACCTACAGCGGAGACGTCACGCCCGGCGGCGCGCCGGCCGTACGCGAGCTCGACCGGCTCACCATCACGAAGGTGTCGGTGGGCCCGATGGACAACAACGCCTACCTGCTGCGCTGCCGGGCCACCGGCGAGCAGGTGCTGATCGACGCCGCCAACGAGGCGCCCCGGCTGCTCGAACTGGTCGGCGACGCAGGGCTGGCCACGGTGGTCACCACCCACCAGCACATGGACCACTGGGTGGCGCTGGAGGAGGTGGTCGCCAAGACCGGCGCCCGGCCCCTGGTGCACGCCGACGACGCGGCCGGGCTGCCGATCGAGGCCGCGACGCTCGCCGACGGCGACAGCGTGCCGGTGGGCGACTGCGCGCTGGAGGTGATCCACGTCAAGGGCCACACCCCCGGCTCGATCGCGCTGCTCTACCGCGACCCGGCGGGGTCGCCGCACCTGTTCACCGGCGACAGCCTCTTCCCCGGCGGGGTCGGCAACACCGACAAGGACCCGGAGCGGTTCTCCGCGCTCATCGACGACGTCGAGCACAAGCTCTTCGACCGGCTGCCCGACGAGACCTGGTTCTACCCGGGTCACGGCAAGGACAGCACGCTCGGCGCGGAACGCCCCGCGCTGCCCCGTCGCGGTCCATCAACGTGAGCGTCCGGTCGTCGATCGGCAACATGCTCGCGGGCCCCTTCGCATCAGCGAGCGGGGCAGTCGGC
>NZ_JBEZEV010000060.1:0-39771 GCF_040649055.1 Micromonospora sp. NPDC049060 | reverse complement strand
GCCCCCGAACTCACCGCCGACCCAGACGCCCCCCGCTCCGACGCCGACCGGGCGACCCGCGCCGCCACCGAGGCCCTCGACCGCGCGCAGCGCCTGCACGCCGAGGCCGAGCAGGCCCGCGAGCGCGCCGGGCAGGCCCGCGCCGAGGCCGACGCCGCCCGCACGGCCGCCGCCGAGGCCGACACGGCCCGGCAACGCGCCGAAGCCACGCACCGGGACGCCGAGACCGCCCGGCGGCGCGCCGAGGCCACCGCCGAGCAGGCCCGCACGGAACTGGCCGCGCTCACCGGCCGGCACGACACGCTGCGCGCCGACCTGGCCGCCGCGCGCGAGGCCGCGAGCGCCGCCGAGGGCCGCGCCGCCGAGTTGACCGTACGGCTGCGCGCCGCCGAGACCGACCGCGACGAGGCGCAGCGGCGGGCGGCCCAGCTCGCCGAGCAGGTCAGCCACCTCGCCGCCGCCCTGGCCCACCTGGGCCCCCGCGCGGCCGGCTGAACGGTCCGGTCATCCGCGCGCGGTGGCGGTGTAGCGGCGGGCCAGCCGCGCGAAGGCGTCCCTGAGCTCGGCCGGGCCGACGACCTCGATGTCGACGTCGAAGCGGCCGATGGAAGCGGCCAGACCCACCCACGACCACGAACCCGCAACGAGCCGGCAACGGTGCGGGCCCAGTTCCTCGACGAGCGCGTCGTGCAGGTACCCGGACACCACCGCGGCCGGCAGGTCGAGGATCACCTCGCCGCGGCAGGGCCAGCCGCCGGCGCCCCCGGAGCCCTGGAACCGGCTGGTCACGAAGGTCGCCACGTCACCCCCGGGCAGCTCACGTGGGGTGAACCGGGGCCCGGTGGGCGTACGCGGACTGATCCGGTCGGCGCGGAAGGTGCGCCAGTCCCCGCGCTCGAGGTCCCACGCCACCAGGTACCAGCGTCCGCCCCACGTGACGAGGTGGTGCGGCTGCACCCGGCGCGACGCGGGCAGCCCACCGTCGCCGTCGGCCTCCGGCGGGGTCACGGGGGTGTAGTCGAAGCGCAGCACCTCGCGGGCGTGCACGGCGGCGCCGAGCGCCATGAGCACGCCGCTGTCGACCTGCCGGCCCGGCCGCGTCGGGGACCGCTCGACGGCGGTGACCTGGAGGATGTCGATGCGGTGGCGCAGCCGGGCGGGCATGACCTGCCGGACCGTGTGCAGGGCGCGCGCCGCGGCCTCCTCGATGCCGGCGCCGGCGGTGGTGGCGCTCTGCAACGCGATGGCCAGGGCCACGGCCTGCTCGTCGTCGAACAGCAGCGGCGGCAGTTGCGCACCGGCGGCGAGGCGGTAGCCACCGTCGGGTCCCTTGACGGCCGCGATGGGATAGCCGAGCTCGCGCAGCCGCTCGACGTCACGCCGTACGGTGCGCGCGCTCACGTCCAGCCGCGCGGCCAGCAGCCCTCCCGGCCAGTCCCGGCGTGCCTGCAGCAGCGACAGCAACGCCAGCAGGCGCGCGGAAGTTTTCGGCATTCCCCCATGGTGCCCGCAGAAGCGGACAGATCCTGTCCGCTTCGGCTGCGAACGTAGTCCACGTGCCCACCGATGACGACACGAAGGACCCGAACGCCGTGACCGACACCGCCACCGCCACGCCCCCGACGACCCTCGACCCCGAGCGGGCCGACCTGCTCGCCGCGCTCTCGACCGCCCGATCCGCCCTGACCGGCACCGTCCGCGGCCTCACCGACGAGCAGCTCGGCCAACGCCCGACGGCCAGCGCGCTGTGCCTGGGCGGGCTGGTCAAGCACGTCGCGGCCATGGAGCGGTCGTGGCTGCGCTTCGTGGTCGAGGGCCCCTCGGCCATGTCCTTCGCCCTGCCCGACGGGGTCACCTGGGCCGACATCACGGCCGGCACGGCGCGCGAGGTGCCGCAGTGGCTCGTCGAGCACGAGGCCGGCTTCCGGATGCTGCCCGGCGACACCCTGGCCGGGATCCTCGACCACTACGCGCAGGTCGCCGCCCGCACCGAGGAGACCGTCGCCGCCGTCGCCGACCTGTCGACGACGCACCCGCTGCCGTCGGCGCCGTGGCACGAGGTGACGGGGGTGCTCAGCGTACGGGGGGTGCTGATGCACGTCATCGCCGAGACCGCCCAGCACGCCGGGCACGCCGACATCCTGCGCGAGAGCCTCGACGGGCAGCGGGCCACCTGACCGCCCGGCGGGTCCCGGCCACCTGACCGGGACCCGCCCGCCCTCGCCCCCGCCTCCGCCGACCCGCAGGGAAGCGTGCACCGATGACCGTTCTCGACGCCCGGGCGCTCAACCGCGCCACGCTGGCCCGGCAGCTGCTGCTCGACCGCGCCGACGTGCCGGTCCTCGACGCCGTCGCGCACCTGTGCGGTCTTCAGGCACAGGAACCACAGGAGCCGTTCGTCGGGCTCTGGTCCCGGGTGCGCGGGTTCGACCCGGCGGCGCTGTCGGACCTGCTGACCGGCCGGCGCGTGGTGCGGATGCACCTCATGCGTCGCACCGTGCACCTCGTCACCGCCGACGACGCGCTGGCGTGGCGGGCCCGCCACGACGGCATGCTGCGCCAGCGCGTACTCGGGGTCTACCGTCGCGAACTCGCCGGCGTGGACCTCGACGAGCTCGCCACGGCGGGCCGGGAGGTGCTGGCCGACGGCGAGCCCCGCTCGATGACCGGGCTCGCGCGGGCGCTGGCCGAGCGGTGGCCGGCGCCGGGACCGAGGGCGCTGGGCGAGATGCTGCTCGCCCTCGTCGCGGTGGTGCAGCTGCCGCCGCGCGGGCTGTGGCGCACGACGGCGGGCGTACGCAACGTGCCGCTCTCATCCTGGCTGGGCCGCGAGATCGACCCGCCGGCCCCGCCGGGCGGCGACCCGGTCGGTGAGGCGCTCGTGCGGCGCTACCTGGCCGCCTTCGGTCCGGCCTCGACGGCCGACCTGCGCGCCTGGTCCGGCCTCGCCGGCCTGCCGGCGGCGGTGGCCGCGATCCGCGACGAGCTGGTCGTCCTGCGCGACGAGCGCGGGCGGCGGCTGTGGGACCTGCCCGACGCGCCGCGCCCCGACGCCGACACGCCCGCGCCGGTGCGGTTCCTGCCGGCGTTCGACAACGCGCTGCTCGGCTACGACGACCGCAGCCGCATCGTCGACGACGCCCACCGTGGCCTGTCGGTCGCCGGCGAGCGCGTCGTCCTGGTCGACGGCCGGGTCGCCGCCACCTGGGGCGTCGCGGCCGGCACCGTGGCCGTCGCCCCGCTGCGCCGTCTCTCCCGGGCCGAACGCGCCGGGGTGGCCGAGGAGGGTGCGTCGGTGGCGTCGTTGCTCTGCGACAGCGACCGCGTACGCGTCGCCGCGGACGTGCCCTGATAACCCGCGAGCCGGCCCCGGGGCAGCGGGGCGGCCCGCCGCCGGGCCATGATGCCGGGGTGGGAAAGACACACGAGCGCATCGAGGGCCGGCTGCGCAGCTTCATCGAGGACCAGCCCCTGTTCTTCACCGCCACGGCACCACTGTCGGGCGACGGCACCATCAACCTGTCCCCGAAGGGGCTGCGCGGCTCGTGGGCGGTCGTCGACGCGCACACCGTGGCCTACCTGGACTTCGCCGGCAGCAACGCCGAGACGATCGCGCACCTGCGGGAGAACGGGCGGATCACGCTCATGTGGTGCGCGTTCGACGGGCCGCCGAACATCGTGCGGGTGCACGGGCGCGGCGAGCCGGTGTTTCGTGACGATCCCCGCTGGGCGGAGCTGACGGGCCACTTCCCGGACATCGACACCAGCGTGCACGGCCTGCGGGCGATCATCGTCGTGCGCGCCGAACTGATCCGCGACACCTGCGGCTACGCGGTGCCGTTCATGTCCTACGACGCCGACCGCGACCTGCACGCCCGGCGCTTCGCCCGGGAGGACGACGCGTCGCTGAGCGACTACTTCGCCGGCAAGGACCACGTGGCCCGCAGCATCGACGGGCTGCCGGGCCTGCCGCTGCCGCTGCCACCGACCCCGGCGACCTGAGCCGGCCGGCGGCGTTCCCGGCGCGGGCTCACGGGCGAGCGGGGCGGCGGCGACGGCGAGGGGCACGGCCGGCGCGTCACCGGCCGTCGCGACCTGCGCGGCTTCGGGGCGGCTACCATCGCCGGTGGCACAGCGGAAACCCTCCACCGCCCGACCCGGCCCGGGGCGACCCCGCCGGGCGGCTGGCGTGGCCGGCTACCCTTGTGCAGGCTCGCCCGGTGTCCGGGCGGGAATGGCCCGGCGGGAACGGACCGTTACACCGAGAAGACCAGCACCACGAACGAGGGGAAGTCGATCATGGGCGAGCGTATGCTGCGGGGCAGCCGTCTGGGCGCGGTCAGCTACGAATCCGACCGCAACACGGAGCTCGCGCCGCGTCAGACCCGCGAGTACCTGTGCGCCAAGGGCCACCAGTTCGAGGTTCCGTTCGCCGTCGACGCCGAGGTCCCCACGACCTGGGAGTGCAAGTTCGACGGCAGCGTGGCCCGGCTGGTCGACGGCAACGAGCCGGAGCAGAAGAAGGCCAAGCCGCCGCGCACCCACTGGGACATGCTGCTGGAGCGGCGTTCCATCGCCGAGCTGGAGGACATCCTCGCCGAGCGGCTGCAGGAGGTCCGCACCCGCCGCGGCCGCGCCTGAGCCGCACCGTCAAGGCCACGGCGCCCCGGGAGCATCCGCTCCCCGGGCGCCGTCGTGTGCGCGGCAGCTCCGGCCGGGCTCGACGATCTCGCCCTCGATGGCGCGACCCCCGTCGACGACGGTGGGCTCGGCAACCGGCTGCTGCGGCTGCTGCGGCTGCTGCGGCGCACCCCGACGCACCCGCACCCGGCGCGGCCCGAACAGGTCACCGGCGACCATCGACGACACCCGCCGCTCCGCGGCCCGCTGCACCCCGTTGCGGGCCAGCCGACGCACCGGCGGCACCAGCAACGACACCCCCACCAGGCCACTGAGCAGGCCCGGCATCGCCAGCAGCAGCGCCCCGAGCAGCCCCACGAGACCGTCGGTGACCTGCCGGCCCGGCGGCTGACCGGCCTGCGCGGAGGCCTTGAAGCCACGCCAGGCGCGCATCCCCTCCCGACGCAACAGCACCAGCCCCAGCAACGACACCGCGAACACCACAAGCAGCGCCGCGCCGAACCCGATCGCCCGCCCCACCACGACGAACACCACCAGCTCCAGCAGCGTCGCCGCCAACAGGGCCAACGGCACAAACCTCAGTCCTCGGCGCATCTCACCCCATCCGCCATCAGCGGCGCCTACGGCGGGGCCACCCCGCCCGGGCGCCAGCGCCCCATCCAGCATGACACGCCGCCGCTCAGGGCCACCGCACCTGACCGGTGGGGGTGCCGTGCAGGCCCCGCCGCACCGCCTGCCGCCGGTCCTGCACCCCCCACGTCGTGATCCGCCACAACGCCTCCGCCACGATCAGCGGGCTCATCTTGCTGCTGCCGCGCTCCCGCTCCGCGAACGTGATCGGCACCTCCACGATGCGCGCCCCGGACCGGTGCGCCAGCCGGGACAACTCCACCTGGAACGAGTACCCCTGCGAACACACCGACGCCAGGTCGAACTCGTCCAGGGCCGCCAGCCGGTACACCCGGTAGCCGCCGGTGGCGTCGGACAGCGGCATGCCCAGCACCAGCCGCGCGTACAGGTTGCCGCAGCGCGACAGCAGCAGCCGCCGCAGCGGCCAGTTCACCACCCGCGCCCCGGCGGTCCACCGGGAACCGATCACCACGTCGGCGTCGCGGGCGGCGGACAGCAACGCGGGCAGGTCCTCCGGGGCGTGCGAACCGTCGGCGTCCATCTCCACCACCGCGTCGAAGCCACGCTCACGGGCCCACGCGAACCCCGCCAGGTACGCCGCGCCGAGGCCCTGCTTGCCCTCACGGTGCAGCACGTGCACCCGGCGGTCGGCGCCGGCCAGGGCGTCGGCGAGCGCACCGGTGCCGTCGGGGCTGTCGTCGTCGGCGACCAGGATGTCCACCGCCGGCGCGGCGCGCCGCACCCGCGCCACGATCCCCGCCACGTTGTCGGCCTCGTTGTAGGTCGGGATCACCACGAGCACCCGACCCACCCCCGGATGACCGGTGTCGGCCCGGGTGCCGGTCGTCTCGCCCACCGTCGCTCCCCCTTCGCCGGCGTACCGGCTGGTGTCACCCGACGCGCGGCCGGCGGCGCAGCACGCCCGCGCCGACCAGCGCCGCCACGGCCAGGGTGGCCAACGCCACCTCCGGCCACAACCCGACCCGGGTGGCCAGGGTGCGCCCGTCGTCCAGTCGCAGCTGCCGCACCACGACCGCTCGGGTGTTGAACCCGGTGGCGTCGCTTACCCGCCCGTCCGGGGCAACGAACCCGGACACCCCGACCGTGGAGGCCATCAACGCCGGCCGGCCGTGCTCGACCGCCCGCAGCCGCACCATCGCCAACTGCTGGCGCGCCTCGGCCACGTCGAACGTGGCGTTGTTGGTCTGCACCACCAGCAGCTGCGCCCCGCCGACGACGGTGTCACGCACCACCTCGTCGTAGGCGACCTCGAAGCAGATCACGTCGCCGAGCACCGCCGCCCCGGTGCGCAGCACCCCCGGCTCGCTGCCCGGCACGAAGTCGGCGCGTACCCGGTCGACCTGCTTGCTGACCATCCGGGCGAGATCACGCATCGGCACGTACTCGGCGAACGGCACCGGGTGCCGCTTCGTGTACAGCTGCTCCAGGTCCGGGCCGCTGCCGGGGCGCCACAGGATCCCCGCGTTGCGCACCTGCCCCTCCCCGGGGCCGCGCAGCACCGCACCGACGAGGATCGGGGCGCCGACCGCGTCGGCGGCCTGCGAGATGCGCGCCCCGGCGTCGGTGTCGCGCAGCGGGTCGATGTCGCTGGAGTTCTCCGGCCACACCACCAGGTCGGGGCGGGGCCGCACGCCCGCGGACACCTGCCCCGCCAGCTCGATCGTGGCGTCGACGTGGTTGTTCAGCACCGCCTGCCGCTGGGCGTTGAAGTCCAGCCCGAGCCGCGGCACGTTGCCCTGCACGATCGCCACCGTGACCGCGGCACCGCCCCCCGCACCCGACACCGGCACGAGCAGCCCCACGACGGGCACCGCGACCGCCGCGGCGGCCAACCCGGCCACCGGCACCCACCAGCGCCGCCGCCCGCCCCACGGCCGCCACAGCGCCGCGACCAGCAGCCCGCCCGTCAGCGCCACCGCGAACGTCACCAGCGGCGCGCCACCCCACGCGGCCAGCCGCAGCAGCGGCGAGCCGTCCTGGCTGAACGCCAGGCGCCCCCACGGGAACCCCCCGAACGGGGTGCGGTCACGCAGCGCCTCCTGCCCCACCCACAACACGCCGGTCACCAACGGCCAACTCCACCGCACCCGCTCCACCAGCGGCGACACGTACGCGCCCGCCGCGCCCAGCAGCGCCAGGTAGCCGGCCTGCAGCAGCGACAGCAACACCCACGGCAGGTAGCCGGTGTGCAGGTTCGTCCAGCTCAGCAGCGGCGCGAACAACGCCACCCCGGTCAGGAGACCCAGCCCGGCGCCGGCACGTACCCGACGCCGGTGCGTCGCCGCGGCCAGCAACGCCACGCCCAGCGGCGCGAGCGGCCACAGCCCGTACGGCGGGAACGCCGCCAGCAACGCCAACCCCGCGACCACCGCCATCGGCACGGCCACCCGCAGCGGCAGCGCACGCCGCGCCACTCCGGGCGTCCCCGCCCCCACGGCGCCCGGTTGGCTGCTGTCCCCGGCCGGCGCCGGCACGTTGCCCACGATCACGGGCCGAAGGCTACCCGGCCACGAGTTCCCGCCCCGCCCGGCGCCGCACCCGACGCCCCGTCGCGGCGCGTACGGGCGATTCCTCCCCGGCAGGGGGCCGCAGACACAAATCGGGGCGCGGCTCACGCCGCGCCCCGATGCTCCCAGGCCCTTCCCGGCCGGTGGGGCGAGAATGAGCTGCGCCGACCTTCGGACCGACCCGACGCGGACTGGCTGCCCCCGCCTGGCCGTTGTCTACTGGCCGTGCACCTCACCCTGCCCGTACACCGGTAACCGCGGCCGGTTCGCGCCGCCCCGCCGACCCCCGCCCGCTGGACCTGGCCGCCGCGACGCACTGCTCACATGTCGCTCGGCCAGCGGACGAAGGGACGAAGCGAACAACAGCCGCTTCCCGTAGTAGGACTCAAAGACGGTACGGCGTGGACCCCCGCCGCTGTCAACCCACCCGGGCCTGTCGTGTGATGCACCACGGCGTGTCGCGTCGGCGAGTCTCAATCCGTCGCGAGATGCCGGCGCAGCAACGCCCCCGCCGCCGCCGGATGCTCCGCGGCCAGCAACCCACCGGCGGCCAGCACGTAATCGACGTCGACGACCGGCCGCGCCGCACGCGGCAACGGCCACCCACCGGCATGGTCGGCCAGCACCGCACCCAACACACCCGCCGCATCCGCCGGCGCGGCATGCCGCAGCACCCCACCGGAACCCACCAGCAGCCGCACGTCACGCAGGTCCCGCCCGGCCCGCTCACCCGTGGCCGCCCCCCGGGCGTGCCGACGCAACGCCACCGTCGCCGCCAGGGCCGCGATGCGGGCGTCCACCGCACGCTCCGCGTCCCCCACCGGCAGGAACCCCGGATCACCCGCGCGCACCGCCGCCCCGGCCGCCAGGTCGTCGCCCTGCGCGTCGGTCAGCAACCGCTCCTCGACGGCCGCCCGCACCACCCCCGGCGCGCTCCACCGCATGCCTAGGTCCCCCTCGACGGTACGGGCCCGCCACAGCGACCCCGCCACCTCCCGCCCCGGCCCGGTGGCCCGCTCGTCCGGCGTGAGCACCGAATACACGTCCGTGGTGGCGCCACCCACGTCCACCACCACCAGATCACCACCCAGGGTGTCGGCCAGCACCTCCACGCCCGTCAGCACCGCGTCGGGGGTGGCCGCCCGCACCAGCCGCGCGAACCGCGACCCCCGCGACAGCCGCTTCCCGCCGATCACGTGCCGCAGGAACACCTCCCGGATCGCCGAACGCGCCGACGCCGGCGCCAGCACCCCGATGCGCGGCAGCACGTTGTCGGCCACCGTCACCGGCACCCCCGCCGCAGCCAGCACGGCGTGCAGGTCGTCGCGGACGTCGACGTTGCCGGCCAACACCACCGGCACCCGCCAACGGGCCCGCGCCAGCCGCGTCGCGTTGTGCGTCAACGTCTCGGCGTCACCACCGTCGGTGCCACCCACCAGCAGCACCACGTCCGGGCGGGCCGCCCGCAACCCCGCCAGGTCCGCCGCACCGAGCCGACCCGCCGCCACGTGCACCACGTTCGCGCCCGCCGACAGACCCACCCGCCGGCCCGCCTGCGCGGTCACCAGCCGCTCGTAGCCGATCACCGCCAACCGCAACCCACCACCGGCCGACGAACACACGTACCACGGCACCTGACCCGCCGCCAGGCCGGCGGTGGCCGCCGCCACCGCCGCGTCCAGGCCGTGCAGCACGTCCGTGCCCACCGTCGTCGGCGCCGACGCCCCCGCCACCAACGCGCCCACGTCCAGGTCCACCACCGCCACCTTCGTGTACGTGGACCCGACGTCGGCGCAGACCGCGTACCTCACGCCACCGGCGGCACGACCACCGTGCCGGTCGCCGTGACCGCCACGATCGGCTCGTCGAGCACCTCCGCCGCCGACTCACCCCGATCCGGACGCCCCCGGCACACCACCCGCGCCTCGAAGTCGATGGTGCGGCTACGCGTACCCACCCGGGTCACCGTCGCCGTCACCTCCAACACGTCACCCGCCCGCATCGCCGCCCGGAACTGCACGTCCGAGTACGACGCGAACAACCCCTCGTCACCGTCGGTGCGGATGCACACCTCCGTGGCCACGTCCCCGAACAACCCCAGCGCGTACGCCCCGTCGACCAGGTTGCCGGCGTAGTGGGCGTGCGAATACGGCACGTACCGCCGGTGCACGACCCTCAGACCCACCCGGGAATCACTCATGCCTTCGCCTTCTTCTCCGTGACCAACGCGTGCACCAGGAAACTCGCCACCTCACCCGGGGTGGTGCCCCGGCCGAAGATCCGGTCCACGCCCAACTCGCCGGCCATCGACTCGTCGAAACGCGGCCCACCCACGATCAGCAACGGCCGGCGCCCCGCCGGCATCGCCTCCCGGAACGCCGCCGACATCTCCCGCGTGTTGTGCAGATGCGCATCGCGCTGCGTCACGACCTGCGACACCAGCACCGCGTCCGCGCGCTCCACCCGCGCCGCCTCCACCAACTCCGGCACGCTCACCTGCGCACCCAGGTTCGTGACCTTCAACTCCCGGTAGTACTCCAGGCCCTTCTCCCCCGCGATGCCCTTGACGTTGAGGATCGCGTCGATGCCGACGGTGTGCGCGTCCGTGCCGATGCACGCCCCCACCACCGACAACTTGCGCCGCAACCGCCGCTTCACCACCGCGTTGACCTCCTTGGCGCTCAGCAGCGGGAAGTCACGCTCCACCACCTGCACCGCCGACAGGTCCACCAGATGGTTCACCCGCCCGTACACCACGAAGAACGTGAACCCGTCACTCATCGGCTTGGCGTGCACCAGCATCGCCGGGTCGATGCCCATCTTGTTCGCCAACTGCACCGCCGCGCCCTCGGCCCGCTTGTCGTGCGGCACCGGCAACGTGAACGACACCTGCACCATGCCATCGCCCGTGGTGTCCCCGTACGGCCGGACGATCTTCTTCCCGGCGTCCCCGCCGGCCTCGACGGCGCTCACGCCCGTGCCACCTCTCCACCCGCCACCGGCGCCTCCAGGATCTCCGTCGCCGGATTGAAGTAGCCGGCCTCGTGCGCGGCCACCCCCGCCAGCCCCTTGCCCCGGTCCGCCGGCCGCTTCATGATCCCGAACGTGCCCTCGGCGATCGCCGTCAACAGCGACTGCTCACCGATACGCTCCAGCAGGTCGACCGCCTCACCCAGCACCCGGTTGGCCCGCTGCTGGATGAACCCGCCCGACGCCGGCACGAAGTCCTCGTGCAACCCACCGGCCGCACCCAGCACGTACCGCACGTTCTGCAGGGCGATGTCCCGGTCCGACAACCACGGCGTCACCACCGCCTCGGTCATCATCCCCACCAGCAGGATCCCCTGACCGGTCATCGTGCCCACCAGGTTGAAGAACCCGTCCAGCAGATTGCCCCGGAACACGTCACCCGTCATGTGCTTCGTCGGCGGCATCCACTTCAACGGCGCGTCCGGGAACAACTCCCGCGCCAGCAACGCGTGCGCCAACTCCAGCCGCAACGACTCCGGCACGTCCGGGTTGATCTCGAAAGCGTGCCCCAGGCCCAACTGCCAGTCCGCCAACCCCGCCTCGTGCGCGAAGAACTCGTTGAGCAGCTGCGACACCGTCACCGTGTGCGCCTCGTCCACCGCGTCCGCCGTGGTCAGGTAGTTGTCCTCACCGGTGTTGATGATGATCCCCGCCCGCGCGTGCACCTGACGCGAGAACCGCTGGTCCACGAACGTACGGATCGGGTTGATGTCCCGGAACAGGATCCCGTACATCGAGTCGTTCAACATCATGTCCAGCCGCTCCAGGCCCGCGAGCGTCGCCATCTCCGGCATGCACAGACCCGACGCGTAGTTCGTCAACCGCACGTAGCGGCCCAACTCCCGCGACGAGGAGTCCAACGCCGCCCGCATCAACCGGAAGTTCTCCTGCGTCGCGTACGTGCCCGCGAAGCCCTCCCGCGTCGCCCCCTCCGGCACGTAGTCCAGCAACGACTGCCCCGTCGACCGGATCACCGCGATCACGTCCGCACCCGCCCGCGCCGCCGCCTGCGCCTGCGGAATGTCCTCGTAGATGTCGCCCGTCGCCACGATCAGATAGATCCACGGCCGCTGCGCCGGATCCCCGAACCGCTTCACCAGCCGGTCACGCTCCGCGCGCCGCCGGTCGATCGCCCGGATCCCCGCACCCACCGCCCGCCGCGCCGCCTTCCGCGCCGCCGTGGCCGCCTTCCCCGTCGGCACCTCGAACCGCACCGACCCCGCCGCCGCCTTCTGCGCCAGCAACGTCACGTCACCGAGCTGCTCCCGGGCGAGCGCGTCGAACACCGGCAACGCCACCCCGTGCCCCAACCCCACGTCCGCGACCACCGCGTCCACGAGCCGGTTCACCCACGGAATACCGTCCGGATCCGCCCCGGCCACCCCGGCCAGCCGCAGCACCGCACGCTCCACCGACACCGTCGTGTGGCTGCGCGCCAGATCCACCACCGGCTGCCCCGCACGACGCGCCAACTCCCGCGCCCGCGCCACCAGCCGCGGATCAAGGTCAAGCTTGCCCGTCACACCGTCACCCGACCCTGTCCCGCGACGGCGCCACACGCCGTACCGATGGTTCGCTCGCTCACGAAGACCCTTCCTCGTAGATCACGTCACCGCGCAACACCGTGCGCCGACACACCGGCAGCGGCGTCGGGTCCTGCGGACCACGCGCCTCCGGGTCCGCGGCCAACAACACCGGCAACCCCCGGTCCACCCCCGCCGGCGTCGACCACACCGCGAACGTCGCCGGTGCCCCCAACGCCAGCACACCCTCGTTGTCCAGCCGCACCGCACGCCACCCGCCCCGGGTGTGCGCCGCGAACGCCGACCGCACACTCATCCGCTGCGTCGGGCTGTGGTGCCACACCGCCGCCCGCACCGAACCCCACGGGTCCAGCGGCGTCACCGGCGAATCCGACCCGAACGCCAACGCCACCCCGACGCCGTGCATCGCACCCATCGGATTCGACTCCAACGACCGGTCCAGGCCCAGCCGCGACTCGTACATCCGACCCGCGCCACCCCACAACCGGTCGAACGCCGGCTGCATGCTCGCCACGATCCCGTACTCCACGAACCCGGCGATCAACCGCTTGTTCATGATCTCCGCGTGCTCGATGCGGTGCCGACCCGCCCGCACCCGGTCCGTGCCCAACTTCTCCGCCGCCCCCGCGAAGCCCTCCAACACCGTCGAGATCGCCGCGTCACCGATCGCGTGGAAGCCACCCTGCACACCGTGCGCCGCACAGTCCAACAGATGCTCACGCACCTGCTCCGCACTCAGGTAACCGTGCCCGCAACCCCCCTCACCATCCAGGTAGTCACGCGACACGTGCGCCGTACGCGAACCCAACGCCCCGTCGGCGAACAGGTCACCCCCCGCCCCCACCGCACCCAACTCCCGGGCCCGCGCCGCCCCCATCAGCTCACCCCAGTACCCGTACACCTCCGCCACACCGTCACCCGACAACGCCAACAGACCCGTGAAGTCCTCCTCGTCGGAGATCTCCGGGCCACCGCACTCGTGCACCGCCGCGATACCCAGCGACGCCGCGTGCGCCAACGCCGCCCGCTGCGCCGCCACCCGCTGCGCCCGAGTCACCGACGCGAACGCCGCCGCCCGCACCACGTGGTGCGCATCCCGCCGCAACCACCCCGACGCGTCGTACCCCGCCGCCGACACCACCTGCGGACACGCCGCCAGCAACGCCGCCGACACCAACGCCGAATGAATCGACGCCTGCGACAGATAGACCCGCCGCCCCCCGGCCGCCCGATCCAACATCGCCGCGTCCGGCAACCGCGGCACCGGCCAACCCGACTCGTCCCAGCCGTGCCCCAGCACCACCGCGTCCGACGGCAACCCCGCCGCGAACCCCGCCACCGCGTCCAGCAACTCCGCCGCCGAACGCACCGCCGACAGGTCCAGCCCCGACAACGCCAACCCCGTGTCCGTGGCGTGCACGTGCGCGTCCACGAACGCCGGCGTCACCAACGCCCCGTCCAGATCCACCACCCGCTCGGCCACCGGCGCGTCCGCGTCCACCCCCAACCAGGAGATCCGGCCATCGGTGACCAGCAGAGCCGTCGCGCTCGGATCGGCCGGGCAGTGCAGCGTCCCGCCGCGGTACAGAGTCGAGGGGTTCGTCATGACCATCAGTCTGCCGCCAGACGCGCCTCGAACAACGCCCGCACCCCCGACTCCGCGCGCAACAGACCCAACGCGAACTCGGCGTGCCCCGGCACGTACCCGTTCCCGACCAGCATCGTCACGTCCGCCCCCAGGCCCTCCGCCCCCAACGCCGCCGCCGCGAAACTCGTCGCCATCGAGAAGAACACCACCGTGCCGCCGTCCTCCGTCGCCAGCACCGCACCGTGCTCACACCCCGGCACGTCCACGCACACCACCGTCACGTCCGCCGGAGCCCCCAACGCCGTCGTCACCGCCGACGACAACGCCACCGGATCCCGGGCGTCGGCCAACGCCACCACGTCCGCCAGACCCACCGCCGCCAGCGCGTCCCGCTCCGCCACGACCGGCACCACCCCGACCGTACGGGCGGCACCCGCCCGCCGCGCCGCGGCCAAAGACAGCGACCCGCTCTTGCCCGCGCCACCGATCACCGCCACCCGCACCGGCGTCGGATCCTCCGCCCGCTCCCGCTCCGCCACGTACCGCGACACCACCCGCGCCGTCAGCGCCGGCGCCCCGCACACGTCCAGCACCGCCAGGGACAGCTGCGGATCGAGATCCGCCGGCAGCACCGCCGCGATCGACCGGGCGAACAGGATCGCGTACCCGTCGCACGGCACCTGCTCGCTGCGCCCGTCCCAGCGGGCCAGCCCGTCGAGGATCGTCAGCGGCGTCAGCGTCAACGACACCAGGGTCGCCACCCGCTGCCCCGCCCGCAGCCCCAGCGGGGACCGCCGCCCCGCCTCCTCCACCGTGCCGATCAGCATCCCGCCCGAGCCCGTCACCGGGTTCTGCATCTTGCCGCGCGTCGACACGATCTCAAGCACCTCGGCGCGGACCGCGTCGCCGTCCCCGCCGTGCTTCTCCCACAGCTGCCGGAAGCTCGCCGCGTCCAGGTTCAACCGCTCCACCCGGATCCGCACCTCGTTCGGCGCGATCTCCGGACTCGCGTCCAGCCGCCACGCGGCCTGCGGCAGCACCCCCGCCGGTTCGACAACGCGGTGCAGACCCACCGGTGACGTCACGCCGACCTCCCCTGTCACGCCGCTCGAAGCCCCGACCAGGGCTCGCGTAGCGGGAAAACTTACGGCAGACTAATTTCTTCACCGAATATTTTCCAGTAGCCTTCGGGGTCGCTGATCAACCGCACCACATCGAGGAGGGGCCGTGACCCAGACCCAACCGGTAGAGACCCCACCTGCGCCCCGTCCCGCGCCGGTCGCCGTCCCCACCGCCGGACAGCCCTACGAGTACCGCCGCGCGCCCCTCGTCGAACCCGACTGGACCCGCTTCCCCGGCTGGCGCCACGTCACCCGCGACCAGTGGGAGAACGCCCAGTGGCAGCGCGTCAACTGCGTCAAGAACATCAAGCAGCTGCGCACCGTCCTCGGCGACACGGTCGACGAGACCTTCTACGCCGACCTCGAGGCCGACCAGAAGGCCCTGGCCACCATGTCCATGCTGGTGCCGCCGCAGATGGTCAACACCATGGTCCCGTTCGCGCCGATGACCACCGAGGCGTTCCTCGCCGACCCCATCCGGCGCTACATGATCCCCGTCGCCTCCGACCGGCGCACCGACTGGCCCTCCCACCCGTACGCCAGCCGCGACTCCCTGCACGAACACGACATGTGGGTCGCCGAGGGCCTCACCCACCGCTACCCCACCAAGGTCCTCGCCGAGCTGCTCTCCACCTGCCCCCAGTACTGCGGGCACTGCACCCGCATGGACCTCGTCGGCAACTCCACCCCCGCCGTCGACAAGCTCAAGCTCACCCTCAAGCCCGTCGACCGCTACGACGCCCACATCGGCTACCTCAAGGCCCACCCCGGCGTCCGTGACGTCGTCGTCTCCGGCGGCGACGTGGCCAACGTCCCGTGGAAGAACCTTGAGTCCTACCTGATGCGGCTGCTGGAGATCGAGACCATCCGCGACATCCGGCTCGCCACCAAGGCCCTCATGGGCCTGCCCCAGCACTGGCTCCAGCCCGACGTCGTCGAGGGCCTCGAACGGGTCGCCCGCACCGCCGCCCGCCGCGGCGTCAACCTCGCCATCCACACCCACGTCAACCACGCCCAGTCGCTCACCCCGCTGGTCGCCAGGGCCGCCCAGACCGCCCTCGACGTCGGCGTACGCGACGTCCGCAACCAGGGCGTGCTCATGCGCGGCGTCAACGCCACCGCCCCCGACCTGCTCGACCTCTGCTTCGCCCTCCAGGGCGAGGCGGGCATCCTGCCGTACTACTTCTACATGTGCGACATGATCCCCAACGCCGAGCACTGGCGGGTCCCGGTCTGGCACGCCCAGCAGCTCCAGCACGACATCATGGGCTACCTGCCCGGTTACGCCACCCCGCGCATCGTCTGCGACGTCCCCTTCGTCGGCAAGCGCTGGGTGCACATGCTGACCGAGTACGACCGCGACCGCGGCATCTCGTACTGGACGAAGAACTACCGCACCTCCATCGAGTCCGCCGACGCCGAGGCGCTCAACAAGCGCCACGCCTACTACGACCCGATCGACACCCTGCCCGAGACCGGGCAGCAGTGGTGGGCCGAGCACCGCAACGACTGACCAGCCGCGACACCGTCACCCCCGGAGCCGACACCCGGCCCGGGGGTGACGCGTTTTCCGGGCCCCCAGGCCCCACCTCGCCGGGTCTTGGCCTCCACCACTCCCCCGGCGGGCATGACTCCGTTCCCGGGCTTCCGTGGCCCGCTGGCCGCGTCAGCCTGGTGTCGGCGTCCCTTGCTGGAGGTGCCAGCCCTTCTGGTCGGTGCCTCGACATGGTCGTCCGTTCTTCGTGCGGCGGCCCGCACACCCGCTAGGGCATCCTAGGACACTAGGTGAACGGTGGGGAGAGGCTGTCTGGTTGACTGGGCTGATGGGAGAGCTTCTGCTGATCCGGCACGGTGAGACCACCTGGAGCGCCAGCCGCCGGCACACCTCGTACACCGACCTCCAGCTCACCCCCGACGGCGAGCGGCAGGCCCGCGCCCTCGGCCGCTTCCTCGCCGGCCGCCGCTGCGCCGCGGTCCTGACCAGCCCCCGCGCCCGGGCGCTGCACACCGCGCGCCTCGCCGGCCTCACGGTCACCGGCACGCTCGACGACCTGGCCGAGTGGAACTACGGGGAGTACGAGGGGCGCACCACCGCCGACATCCGCGACGACCACCCGAACTGGTCCATCTGGGCCGACGGCTGCCCCGGCGGGGAGTCCCCGAACCAGGTCGGCGAGCGCCTCGACCGGGTGCTCGCCCGGGTCCATCCGCTGCTCGACCGGGGCACCGTCGCCCTCGTCGGGCACGCCCACAGCCTGCGCGTGCTCGGCGCCCGCTGGGTCGGCCTGCCCCCGTCGGCCGGCGGGCTGCTGCGCCTGGACACCGCCACGGTCAGCGTGCTCGGCCACGAGCACGGCCGGCGGGTCATCCTGCGCTGGAACCAGCCGGTTCCCCCGACCCCCGCGAGCGCACCCGAAGCTGGGGCTCGGCACTGATCTTCGGCGACCGGTTCTCGTACGGCGTCGACAGCACCACCGTCGTACGGGTCGTCACGTTCGCCGCCGTCCGGATCTCCTGGAGCAGCCGCTCCAGGTCGGCCGGGCTGGCCACCCGCACCAGCAGGAGATAGAAGTCCTCCCCCGCCACCGAGTAGCACGAGTCGATCTCGGGCAGGTGGGCCAGCCGCTCCGGCGCGTCGTCCGGCTGCGACGGGTCGAAGGGCCGGATCGCCACGAACGCGGTAAGCGGCAGGTCCAGGGCCTCGAAGGAGACCCGGGCGGCGTACCCCTTGATCACTCCGCGCTGCTCCAGGCGGCGCACCCGCTGGTGCACGGCGGAGACCGACAGGCCCACTCGCTCCGCCAGATCGGTGTACGACAGCCGACCGTCAGCGGTCAGCGCGGCGATGATGGCGCGGTCGATCTCCTCCACGGCGTGCAACCTACCGGGAAAACCGCGTCGCGGCGACGAGGCGGCCCGCCGGCGCGACGCCGCGCCGGCGGGCGACGCCCGTCAGCCCTTCGCCAGCGCCCGGGAGATGACCAGCCGCTGGATCTGGTTGGTGCCCTCGACGATCTGGAGCACCTTGGCCTCGCGCATGTAGCGCTCCACCGGGTGGTCGGCCACGTAGCCGGCCCCGCCGAGCACCTGCACCGCGTCGGTGGTCACCCGCATCGCCACGTCGGTGGCGAAGAGCTTCGCCTTCGCCGCCTCGATCGAGTACGGCCGGCCGGCGTCGCGCAGCCGGGCCGCGGCCAGCATCAGCGCCCGGGCCGCGGAGATCTGGGTGGCCAGGTCGGCGAGCGTGAAGCCCAGCCCCTGGAAGTCGATGATCGCCTTGCCGAACTGCTGGCGCTCCCGGGCGTAGCCGACCGCGTAGTCCAGCGCCGCCTGGGCCAGCCCGACCGCGCAGGCGGCGATGCCGAGGCGTCCCGAGTCGAGTGCGGACATGGCGATGGTGAAGCCCGCCCCCTCCCCGCCGATCAGCCGCTCCGCCGGCACCCGGGCCGAGTCGAAGGCGATCTGCGCCACCGGGGAGGCGCGCAGCCCCATCGTGCGCTCGGCCGCCTGCGGCGCGATGCCGGGCGTGGCGCGGTCGGCCAGCAGGCAGGAGATGCCCTTCGGGCCGGGCCCGCCGGTGCGGCAGAAGATGTTGTAGAAGTCCGCCACCTGCGCGTGGGTGATCCACGCCTTGGTGCCGTCGACCACGTAGTCGTCGCCGTCGCGCACGGCCTTCGTGGTCAGCGCGGCGGCGTCCGACCCGCCCTGCGGCTCCGACAGGCAGTACGCCCCGAGCTTCTCCCCGCCGATCATGTCGGGCAGCAGCTTGCGCTGCTCGTTCGTCCCGAACTGTGCCAGGGGGTAGCAGGACAGCGTGTGCACGCTGACCGCCTCGGCGACCGCCAGCCAGCGGCTGGCCAGGATCTCCAGCACCTGGAGGTAGACCTCGTAGGGCTGGGCGGCGCCGCCGTGCTCCTCGGCGTAGGGCAGGCCGAGCAGGCCGGCCCGCCCGAGGGTGCGCAGCACCTCGCGGGGGAACTCCGCGCGCTCCTCGAACCCGGCGGCCCGCGGCGCGAGCTCCCGGTCGGCGAGTTCGGTGGCGAGGTCGAGCAGGTCGTGGGCCTCGTCGGTGGGGAGGATCCGGTCGACAGTCATAGCGCGATGAGCTCCGTGGGGGTGGTGTTGAGCCGTTGCACGCCGTCCGTGGCGCAGACGACGATGTCCTCGATGCGGGCGCCGTGGCGGCCCGCCAGATAGATGCCCGGTTCGACGGAGAACGCCATCCCCGGCTCCAGAGTGCGGGCGTTGCCGGCCACCACGTAGGGCTCCTCGTGGCCGTCCAGGCCGATGCCGTGGCCGGTGCGGTGCAGGAACTCCGCGCCGAACCCGGCGGCCGCGATCGGCTCCCGGGCCGCCGCGTCGACGTCCTCGGCGGTGATCCCGGGGCGGACCGCGGCCACCGCGGCCCGCTGGGCGGCGTGCAGCACCGCGTAGTAGTCGACGAACTCGGCCGGCGCCGGGGCGCCCGCGACGTAGGTGCGGGTGCAGTCGGAGCGGTAGCCCGACGGCATCGTCCCGCCGATATCCACGACGACCGGCTCGCCGGCGCCGATCGGGCGGTCGGAGGTGCCATGGTGCGGGCTGGCGCCGTTCGGGCCGGCGGCGACGATCACGAAGTCCACGCTCACGTGGCCGGCGGCCCGGATCGCCGCGGCGATGTCGGCGCCCACCTCCGCCTCGGTGCGCCCCGGCCGCAGCCACTCCCCCATCCGCGCGTGCACGGCGTCGATCGCCGCGCCCGCCTCGGCCAGCGCCGCGACCTCGGCCGGGGACTTGCGCAGGCGCATCTCGCGCAACACCTCGGAGGCCAGCCGCTGGGTGGCGCCGGGCAGCGCCGCGCGCAGGGCCAGGACCTGCTCGGCCCACATCCGGTCGGCCAGGCCGACCGTCGCCACCGGTCCGCCGAGGGCGGCGACGAGCAGCGGGTACGGGTCGGTGCCGTCGGCGTGGTCGACGATGCGTACGCCGGTGGCCGGCGCGGGGGACGCCTCGGCGGCCGGCCGTTCCAGGGTGGGCACGATCAGGGTCGGCTCCCCCTGCGCGGGCAGCACCAGGCAGGTGAGCCGCTCCCCCTCGTGGGCGTCGTAGCCGGTCAGGTAGCGCAGGTCGGAGCCGGGGGTGAGCAGCAGCGCGTCCAGGCCGGCGGCGGCGGTGGCGCGCTGGGCGTCGGCCAGCCGTCGGGGCGGATACAACTCGTCGGATCCCACGCGCTCAGCTTAACGGTCGTTCGGGGGCGCCCCCAGCCCGCCCGGCTCCGGGGAGCGCTCTCCAGTCCATCGACCATCGTGAGCGGCGCGCGGGGCCCTGTCACCGCCCCGGCGGGACGGGGCCCGTCACCGGGCCCGGCCGCCCGGCGTCAGTCGGCGCCGTCCGCCCCCGACGGCAGCGCGGCGGCGAGCCGACGGACCCGGTGCGCGTGGGTCAGCACGTCCACGCTGTCGACGTACTGGTCGACCGCGCCGAGCGGCACACGCGCGCGCAGGGCCGGGTCGGTGATGGCGGCGCGTAGCGCGGCGGCGAGGCGACCCGCGTCCAGGACCAGGAACGGTCGGGCGTGAAACGGCCGGGGCCGGGCGCGCACCGGCGCCGCCAGGCCGGTGTCGTCGGTCCAGGCGGCGACCGCCGCCAGCGCCCGGACCAGCCCGTCCTCCCGCTCCCGCCAGTCGGCCGGCCCGAGCGCGTCGGCCAGGGCCGCGACGACGGGCGCCGCGTCCGGCAGCCGGGCGAACACCGTGCCGAGCCACTTGTCGTACGGGGGCCAGCGGCGGTGCAGCAGCAGGCCGAGCCGCATCAGGTCCCGGGCCAGCCCGGCGGCGACCACCCGGCTGCCCAGCTCGTCGCCGCTCTCCGCGCAGCGGCCGGGCAGGTGCTCGGCCTGCGCGACGCGGGTCCACGCGGCGGCGAGCACGTGCCGCCACACGTCGTCCGGATACCACGCCAGCGCCGCCCGGGCCGCGGTCAACGCGCCGTCGAGGCCGTCGTGGAAGATCGCGCCGCCGGTCACCTCGGCCAGCCGCTGCGTCGGGGTGGCCAGCCAGTCGGCCGTGCCGACGCCGCCGGCCGGGTCGAAGCCCAGCCGGTCGTGCCACCAACCGCCCAGCTCGTGGACCGTGACGCCGTGGCGGCTGCCCGCCCGGTCGGCCACCCCCAGCCTGCCGTGCCCGGTGAACCGGGTCGGCCAGCCGAGGAACTCCGCCGGCAGGTCCGCGTCCAGCGCCGCGCGCAGGGCCGGGATTCGGGCCGCGTCCGGCGCGGCGACGAAGAGCTGCCCCCGCGGGCCCCAGTCGTGGTCGGTGGAGCGCGGGGTGTCCAGGCCGAGCAGTTCCGAGCCGCCGTCGAGCAGACCGGCCGCGTACGGCAGGTCGGGAAGGCGGCGACGCAGGATCGGCGCCAGCACCTCGTCGTGGAAGCGGCGGCCCAGCGTCAGGCCGGCAACGAACGTCACACCGGCAAGTCTGCGCCCGAGGACGGCGCTCCCGCAGCCCGGTTCCGCCGCCACCGGCCGTACCCGCCGATAGGCTGGGCGCGGACGGGTCGCCGACGGGAAGGAGCGACCGCCGTGGCAGCGACGGAACCCGAGCGCGCCGCGACCCGACGTCGCCGGCTGCTCTGGGCGGGCGTCCTCGCGGTGGCGGGCCTGGTGCTGCTGGTCGTCGGCCTGACCGTCGCCGACGGCACGGCGGCCTGGCTCGAGGTGGCGGCCGCCATCGTGCTGCTGCTGGTCAGCTACGGGCTCCAGTACGTGGCCCGCCGCGAGGCGCTGTACCGCGACGACGACCGTCCCTGATCCGCCGCGCCGTGCCCGGCTCCCGGGGACCGATGTCCGGAGAGTCCCGCTAAGGGCGATCTTGGCCCCGCTGCGCGGGGTTGTCGTCGCCGAGCAGTCTTGTTAGCGTGCCGATGCGGGTCGAGAGGCGCTGCGACGGATGATCATCCGCCACGCTCGGCCCTTCCTTGGTCCAAGGGCGCCTCCCGCTGGGAGGCCCGTCCCTCCGGCGGATCACTCGCTGTGGGGGTTGTGCACATGGCAACGGACCTTACTGACTTCATCGCCGGCCTGCCCAAGGTGGAACTGCACGTGCACCACGTCGGGTCAGCGACACCACAGACCGTGGCTCGCCTGGCCGAGCGGCACGCCGGGACCACGGCCGTGCCGGCCGACCCGGCGCGCCTGGCCGAGTACTTCACATTCACTGACTTTGCGCACTTCGTCGAGGTGTACCTGTCGGTGGTGGATCTGATTCGCGACGCCGAGGACCTGACCACGCTCACCTACGACATCGGTGCCGGCCTCGCTTCCCAGTCCGTGCGGTACGCCGAACTGACGCTGACCCCGTACTCGTCGATCGTGCGGGGCATCCCGGCCGAGGCGTACTGCGAGGCGGTCGAGGACGCCCGGCTGCGGGCCGCCCGCGACCACGGCATCCAGCTGCGCTGGTGCTTCGACATCCCGGGTGAGCCCACGATGACGGGCGCCGACATCACGCTCGACGTGGCGCTCAAGCAGCGCCCGGACGGGCTGGTCAGCTTCGGGCTGGGCGGCCCTGAGGCCGGAATCCCCCGGCGGCGGTACGCGGGCCACTTCGCCGCCGCCCGGGCGGCCGGGCTGCGCAGCGTCCCGCACGCCGGTGAGTCGACCGGTCCGCAGACCGTGTGGGAGGCGGTACGCCACCTCGGCGCGGAACGCATCGGCCATGGCATCGCCGCCGCCCGCGACCCCGAGCTGATGGATCACCTCCGGGAGCATGACATCGCCCTGGAGGTGTGCCCGACCTCCAACGCCTGTACTCGTTCGGTGCCGTCGCTGGCCGAGCATCCGCTACCGCAACTGGTGGCCGCCGGCGTGCCGGTCACCATCAACTCCGATGACCCGCCGATGTTCTCCACCACCCTGAACAGGGAATACCAGGTGGCCGCAGACCTGCTCGATCTGGACGAGCGCGGTGTCGCCGAGCTGGCCCGCCAGGCCGTGCGGTACTCGTTCCTCGACGATCCGGGCAAGACCGCCACGCTGGCCGAGATCGACGACCATCTCCAGTCGTTCTCGTACCGCGCGGCTGCGGCGACCAGTCCGAGTGGGGAAAATCCCCGATGACCACCGCCAGCGCTGACACCTTCGGGTCCGGGAACCGGGACCCGCGGGTGCAGCACATCGTGTGGAACTGGAACGGCACGCTCCTGGGTCACGGCGGTGCTCTCATCGCGGCGACCATGGACGCGCTGCAAGCCTGCGGGTTCCCTCCCATCACCCGGGCCGACCACCGACGACAGCACTGCCAGCCGATCCCGTTGCGCCAGACCGGGTTGTCGCTGGCCTTGGCTTGCCGGGACTTACCCGAACGTTAGGCCCCGAGCGTCTGCCCCCCTGATCGTCGGTGGGGTGTGCCAGGCTGTCGGGCGTGGCACACCGACCCCCGATCCTGCTCATCGACGCGCCCAGTCTCTACTTCCGGGCCTACTTCGGCATTCCCGAGTCGGCGGCCCGGACCGCCGACGGCAGCCCCGTCAACGCGGTGCGCGGCTTCCTCGACATGCTGGCGAGCCTGATCCGCACCCGCCGGCCCGACCGGATGGTCTGCGCGATGGACCACGACTGGCGGCCCGACTGGCGGGTGGCGCTGCTGCCGTCCTACAAGGCGCACCGGGTGGCCCCCGAGGGCGGCGAGGTGGTGCCCGACACGCTCAGCCCGCAGGTCCCGCTGATCCTGGAGGTGCTCGACGCCGTCGGGATCGCCCACGTCGGCGCGACCGGCTACGAGGCCGACGACGTGCTCGGCACCCTCTCGGTGACCCAGCCGGCGCCGGTCGAGGTGGTCTCCGGCGACCGGGACCTGTTCCAGCTCGTCGACGACGCACGCCCCGTGCGGCTGCTCTACGTCGGGCGGGGCGTGGCCAAGCTGGACGACTGCGACGACGCCGCGGTGCGCGCCCGCTACGGGGTGCCGGCCGACCGCTACGCCGACTTCGCCGCCCTGCGGGGCGACCCCAGCGACGGGCTGCCCGGGGTGGCGGGCGTGGGCGAGAAGACGGCCGCCCGGCTCGTCGAGCGCTACGGCGACATCGCGGGCATCCTGGCCGCCCTGGACGAGCCCAACTCCGGCTTCGCCCCCGGGCTGCGCACCAAGCTGGTTGCCGCGCGGGACTACCTGGCCGTCGCGCCGCAGGTGGTCCGGGTCGCCCTCAACGTGCCGCTGCCCGAGCTGGCCACCGAGCTGCCGACCGCGCCGACCGACCCCGACCGGCTGCTGGAGCTGGCCGCCGAGTGGAACCTGGCCGGCTCGGCACGCCGCCTGGTCGACGCCCTCGCGCAGCGGTCCTGACCCGGTCGCGCGCACGGCCGGGCAGGGGCACGGCCGGTCGCGCGCACGGCCCGACAGCGGGTCGCCGCCGGGCCGGACGGGACCGCAGGTCCGCAGGTCCGCAGGTCCGCAGGTCCGCAGGTCCGCAGGTCCGCAGGTCCGCAGGTCCGCAGGTCCGCAGGGAGATCTTCCCGGCTGCGGGTGTCGGTCCGCTGGGCGGGTCAGCGCGGCGGGTTGTCCCGGCGGGACGGGAACGGGGTGCCCGGCCGGCCGAGCGTCGACCGGGCCCGCAGCCCCACCGGGTCCGGCGGCGGCGACGCCTCGGCCGGCTCCGGGCCCCGCAGGGTGTCGAAGTACGCGGCGGCGGCCCGGTCCTCGGCGGTGGGGGCGGCGAGCAGCGCGTAGACGAGCCCGACCACGCCGAACACCACGGCGAGGATGATCGGCACGAGCAGGGTGCTGACGCCCGCGCCCACCACCTCGCCCTGCCCGGAGTGCGGATGCACCGACATGGCGCTCATCCCGGTGAAGTGCATGCCGTTGACGGCGACGCCCATCAGCAGCGCCGAGCCGACGATCGCCAGCCCCCGGCGGACGGTCATCGCGAGCCAGAGCGCCACCGTGGCCGCGACCACCGCGATCACGACCGACAGCACGACCCGGGTGGTGTCGTAGTCGATCCGGCCGTTGAGCCGCATGGCCGCCATGCCGGCGTAGTGCATCGCGGCGACCCCCGCGCCCGTGAACAGGCCCCCGGCGAGCAGCCGCACGGCGGAGAACCGCCCGGTGCCCACGATGGCCAGGCCGATGCCGACCGCGATCACCGCGATCATCGCGCTGGCCACGGTGATCGGCACGTCGTACCGGATCCGGGTGCCCTCGACGGCGAAGCCGAGCATCGCCATGAAGTGCATGGTCCAGATGGCGGTGCCACCGATGGCCCAGGCCGCCAGGGTTCCCCACCAGGCGCGCTGGCCCGCGCTGCCCGCCGTGCGGATCCGGCCCGCGCAGATCAGCCCCAGGGCCGAGCCCAGCACCGACAGCGCGTAGCTGAGCGCGGGGGTGATCCACCCGTACTCGAAGTGATTGATCTCCGCCACGGCGGCCTTCTCCCAGATCGTTCCACCGACGCGCGATCTCGCGCCGGAGCAATGATCAGGGATGCCGTGACCAGGCACGACGGCACCCCCCGAATTGCCGGGGGGTGCCGTCGCGGTGACTTAGTGATGCGTCGATTTCGATGTTCGGTGACGGAAAGTGACGATCAGGCGGGGGTGTGGTAGGCCAGCACACCCCGGTTCACGGCGCCGATCGCCTGCCGGGCGGTGGACCTGAGTTCCGCCGAGGCGCCGCCGGAGTCGGCGAGCTGGCCGAGCAGGTCGACCACCTGCCGCGCCCAGCGGACGAAGTCGCCGGCCGGCATCTCGCCGTCGATCTCGTGGCCGCTGCCGAGGACCTTCGCGAGCGCCTCGCCCCGCGCCCAGCGGTAGACCGGCCAGGCGAAGCCGAGGTCGGGCTCCCGGGTGACGGTGAGGCCCCGGGCCGCCTCGTCGGCCTCGATCTCGCTCCACAGCTTGAGCGTCTCGTCGACCGCCTCGGCCACCGGGCCACGCGGCAGCGACGCCCGCTCGTCGACGTCGCGGCGCGCCTCAAAGACCACCACGGAGACCGCCGCCGCCAGTTCGGCCGGGGAGAGCCCGTCCCACACCCCGCGCCGCAGGCACTCGGCGACCAGCAGGTCCGCCTCGGTCCAGATCCGGCCGAGCATCCGGCCGGCGTCGGTCACCGCGCCGTCGGGCGCCAGGTAGCCCCGGGCGGTGAGCAGCGCCACGATCCGGTCGAACGTGCGGGCCAGCGAGCCGGTCCGGCCGGCCACCCGCTGCCGCAGCTCCTCGGTGTCGTTCTCCAGGCGGCGGCGCCGCTCCGCCCAGCGGGCGTGCTCCTCGCGGTCGGGGCAGGCGTGGCAGGGATGCCGGCGCAGCTCGGTGCGGAGCTGGCTGAGCCGGTGGTCCTCGCCGACGGCCTGCCGGGACCGGCCGCCGCGGCGGCCGCCGTGCCGGTCCAGCCCGGTGCCGCTGACCTCGGCGGCCAGGTCGCGCCGGGCCGCCGGGGACCGGTGGTTGAAGTGCTTCGGCACCCGGATCCGCGCCAGCACCTCGGCCGGGGTGGTGAAGTCCCCCGGGCTGACCCGGCCCGCCCAGCGGTCCTGGGTCAGCACCAGCGGCCGGGGCTCGCCGAAGCCGCCGGTGGCCGGGTCGAGCACGACCGCCAGGCCGGCCCGCCGGCCCGACGGCACCCGGATCACGTCGCCGATCCGCAGCCGCTCCAGCGAGGCCACCGCGGCGGCCTTGCGCTGGCTCTGCCCCTGCCGGGCGATGGCCCGCTCCCGCTCGCCGATCGCCACCCGCAGCGCGAAGTACTCGTCGAAGTCGCCGTGGTGGCAGGCCGCCTCCGCGCCGTACGCCTCGATGGTCTCGGTGTTGCGCTGCACCTGGCGGGCCAGGCCGACCACCGACCGGTCCGCCTGGAACTGGGCGAACGAGGACTCCAGCAGCGCGCGGGCCGGCTCGGCACCGACCGTGCCGACCAGGTTGACCGCCATGTTGTAGGACGGCCGGAAGCTGGACCGCAGCGGGTAGGTGCGGGTGGAGGCGAGACCGGCCACGTGCCGGGGGTCGGTCTCCGGGGACCAGACGACGACGGCGTGCCCCTCGACGTCGATGCCCCGCCGGCCGGCACGGCCCGTGAGCTGGGTGTACTCCCCCGGCGTCAGGTCGACGTGCGCCTCGCCGTTGTATTTCACCAGGCGTTCCAGCACGACGCAGCGGGCCGGCATGTTGATGCCCAGGGCGAGCGTCTCGGTGGCGAAGACCGCCTTGACCAGGCCCCGGACGAAGAGCTCCTCGACGACCTCCTTGAACACCGGCAGCATGCCGGCGTGGTGGGCGGCCAGGCCGCGTTCGAGGCCGTCGAGCCACTCCCAGTAGCCGAGGACGGTCAGGTCCTCGCCGGGGATGGCGGTGACCCGCGACTCGACGACGCGGCGGATCTCGGCCCGCTCCTCGGGGGAGGTGAGCCGAAGTCCGGCGGCGAGGCACTGCTGCACGGCGGCGGCGCAGCCGGCGCGGCTGAAGATGAACAGGATCGCCGGCAGCAGCCCCTCCCGGTCGAGCCGGTCGACGATGTCGGGGCGCATCGGGCCACGCCAGCGGGGCCCGCGCCGGCCGCCGCCGGGTCCGGCGCTGCGCCCCTCGCCGAACTCGAGGCGGCGCATGGTGTCGCGGGTGTAGCGCAGCAGCTCGGGGTGCACGTCGTGCTTGCGGGCGGCGTCGGCGTCGTGGAACAGGTCGAACATCCGCTTGCCGACCAGCATGTGCTGCCACAGCGGCACCGGGCGGTGCTCGCTGACCACCACGGCCGTCTCGCCGCGCACGGTGACCAGCCAGTCGGCGAACTCCTCGGCGTTGGACACGGTGGCCGACAGGGAGACCAGGGTGACCGAGGCGGGCAGGTGGATGATCACCTCTTCCCACACCCCGCCGCGGAACCGGTCGGCCAGGTAGTGCACCTCGTCCATCACCACGTACGCCAGGCCGTCGAGGGTGGCCGAGCCGGCGTAGAGCATGTTGCGCAGCACCTCGGTGGTCATCACCACCACCGGGGCGTCGCCGTTGATGGCGTTGTCGCCGGTGAGCAGCCCGACCTGCTCGGCGCCGTAGCGGTCGACCAGGTCGTGGTACTTCTGGTTCGACAGGGCCTTGATCGGGGTGGTGTAGAAGCACTTGCGCCGGCGGGGCGGGGCCCCGTCGCCGGCAGCGGGCGCCGGCGTGCCGCGCAGCGCCAGGTGTACGGCGAACTCGCCGACCACCGTCTTGCCGGCGCCGGTCGGGGCGCAGACCAGGACGCCGCTGCCCCGTTCCAGCGCCTGGCACGCCTCCCGCTGGAAGTCGTCGAGGTCGAACCCCAGATCGAGGGCGAACTCGTCAAGTGCCGGGAACTGTGAGGCCTGCGCGGCCCGGCGGCGCGCCGCGGCGTACCGCTCGGCGGGGCTCGACATGCCTCCAAGATTAATGCGTGCCGCCGACAGCCACCGGACAAGGCCAACCGGCAGGGGGGTCGGGGGCGGTCGGTAGGGTGCACGACGTGCCGGATCATGCCGAACCGCCCCACGCCTCGCGCGGCGCCGACGACGCCGTCCGCCCGGGTCCGTCCCGCCGGCCGGTGGAGGCGGTCCTGCTCGACTTCCACGGCACCCTGGCCCAGGTGGAGGAGCCCCGGGACTGGGTGCTCGCGGCCGCCGCCGCCTGCGGGGTGAGCCTGGAGCGGATGCGGGCCACCGCGCTGGCCGACCGGCTGCTGACCGCCGGCCGGGCGGGCGGGCCGCTGCCGACCCGGGTGCCGCCCCGGCTGGCCGAGCTCTGGGCCGACCGGGACCTCTACCCGCACGCCCACCGGGGCGCCTACACCGGGCTGGCCGAGACCGTGGACGCGGGCATCGAGGGCTTCGCGGAGGCACTCTACGAGCGGGTGCTGGTGCCCGAGGGCTGGGTGCCCTACCCGGACACCGCGGCGACTCTGGACGCGCTGCGGGCCGGGGGCGTCCGGGTGGCCGTCGTCAGCAACATCGGCTTCGACATCCGGCCGCACTTCGAGGCCTGGGGGCTGGCCGGGCTGGTCGACGCGTTCGTGCTCTCGTACGAGGTGGGGCGCTGCAAGCCGGACCCGGGGATCTTCCTGCGCGCCTGCGGGATGCTCGGCGTCGATCCGGAGCGGGCGCTGATGGTGGGCGACACGCCGGCCGACGCGGGGGCCGTCAAGGCTGGGTGCGCGGTGCTGGTGCTGCCGGCCGCCGAGGCGGGTCGGGCCAACGGGCTGGGCGCCGTGCTGGACCTGGCCGGCGTCGAGCATCAGCGCTAACGGCACACCAACAGCGCCGTTAACACCAGGCGCTAACGCGAAGGCGTTATCGTCGCTGCCATGATCACCGAGACGTCGCCCCGGGACCGGATCGTCCGGGCCGCCGCCGCACTGCTCGCCGAGGGCGGCCGGGAGGCCGTCTCCACCCGCGCGGTCAGCCGGGCGGCGGGGGTGCAGGCGCCCACCATCTACCGCCAGTTCGGCGACATGCGCGGCCTGCTGGACGCGGCGGCCAGCTACGGGTTCGCCGCGTACCTGCACGCCCAGGCGGCCGGGGACCTCGCCGACGACCCGGTCGACGACCTGCGCCGGGGCTGGGACCTGCACGTCGGCTTCGGCGTGGCCAACCCGGCGTTCCACGCCCTCATGTACGGCGACCCGCGCCCCGGCGAGACCCCGACCGCGGCCAGGGTGGCGGCCGACATCCTGCGCCAGCTCGTGCACCGGGTGGCCGAGGCGGGTCGACTGCGCACGAGCGTCGACCAGGCGACCGAGATGCTGCACGCCACCGCGTGCGGGGTCACCCTCACCCTGATCCGGACCCCGCTGCCGGGGCGCGACCCGACCCTGTCGACCCGGACCCGGGAGGCGGTGCTCGCCGCCCTGGTCACGGACTCCCCCGCCGCCCGGGCGACCTCCCGGGCCGACCGTCCGGTCCGGCACGCGGTGGCGCTGCGCGCCGCCCTCGACACCCTCACCACGGATCTCACCGCCGCCGAACGCACCCTGCTGGCCGAATGGCTCGACCGCATCACCCGCACAACCCCCTGACCAACGCCCCACGCCCTGGCGGGCTCGACGCCCTCGACGGGGTCGATCATGCACTTCTGGTGCCGGCTTTGCGGGCATTCACGGCTTGTGCGGGGCACCACGACTGCATGATCGGCGCCGGAAGGGCGGGGAGGGCGGGCGGGCGGGTCAGCGGAGGAGGTGAAGGGCGGCGGGGGTGGCCGTGACGGTCAGGGGGAGGGCCAGGGCACGCTCGCCGTCGGCGTACGTGGTGATGCCCTCGGCGCTCAGCTCGACCGTACGGGCGCGGTAGCTGCGCACCAGCGGATGCGTCACGTGGGTGCCCCGGTAGATGCGCGGCTTGACCCGCATCAGGGTGCGCCGGTGGAACCGGCCGCCCACCACCACGTCGAGCAGGCCGTCGGTCGGATCCGCGTCCGGGCAGATCCGCATGCCGCCGCCGTAGCTGGCGCAGTTGCCCACCGCCACCAGCACGGCGTCCACCTCGTGCGGCACCCCGTCGAGACGCAGGGTGTAGCGGCGCGGGCGCAGCCGGGCCAGCTCCACCAGGATCGCCAGGTCGTAGCGGCGCGGGCCGCTCGGCCAGCGCATCCGGTTGGCGCGCTCGTTGACGATCGCGTCGAAGCCGGCCGCGAGCACCGCCCCGTACCACCGGTCCGTACCGTCGGCCCCCGTCATCCGGGCCAGGTCCACCGGGCGGGTGCGGCCGTCGCGCAGCGCCGCCGCGATCACGTCGACGGCGGCGAGTGGGTCGGCCGGGAAGCCGGTGTCGGCGGCGAAGTCGTTGCCGGTGCCCGCCGGCACCGGACCGAACGGGACCCCCGTCCCGGCGACCGCCTGCAGCGCGCGGTGCACGGTCCCGTCGCCGCCGACCGCGACCAGGGCCGACGCACCGTCGCGCACCGCCGCCCGGCAGGCCGCCTCGGCCTCGTCGGCGGTACGCGCGTGCAGCGGGCGTACCGGCCGGCCGGCAGCCGCGAGCCGGTGCAGGACCTGCGGCAGCAGCCCTCGGTGCCGACCCCGGCCAGCGGTCGGGTTGGCCAGCACGGCGACGGGCCCGGCGCCGGCGACGGAGGGGTGATCGTCTGCGGTCACGGCGAGCACCGTACCGCCCCGGGACCGGCGGGGGCACCGCCCACCGTGCGGTCGGCGACCCACCGGCGGGGGCACCGCCCACCGTGCGGTCGGCGACCCACCGGCGGAGCACCGCGCACCCGGGCGCAACTGACATTTGTCACGGCCGACCCGTGCGGCACGCATCCGTCGTCATGACTGAACGCACTGGAACCGCCATAGCCCGAACGGACAGACTCAGATCCGTCAGCAGGACGCAGGCATCGGCCGAACGACAACAGCACCGGCCGAACAGCGGAGGGAGTGGTCACGGTGGACGAGCGCTACGACAGCTACTGCGCCGCCGACCGGCTCTTCTACGACTCCCTCGGCAGCGCGGTCGAGCAGCCCACCTTCGCGGCGGCGCAGCGGCCCGTCCCCGACGGCTGGCGCTCCGAGCCGCTCGACGACTGGCTGATCTACGCCCCCGAGGGCGGCACGCTGCCCCAGCAGGGCTGGAAGATCCACGTGTCGGCGACGCTCGACAACGCCGAGCGGGTGCTGGACGCCGTCTGGGACTACTGCGTCCCCCGTGGACTGTCCTTCAAGTTCCTCCGCGGCCCGCGCACCCTGCTCCTGCGCAACTCCAAGTACGCCTCCCGGGCGGCCAGCGGCAAGTTCATCACCGTGTACCCCCGCGACGACGCGGAGCTGGAGCTGGTCTGCAAGGAGCTCGACGAACTGCTCGCCGGCGAGCCCGGCCCGTACATCCTCAGCGACCTGCGCCACGGCGCCGGCCCGGTGCACGTACGCTACGGCGGCTTCGCCGCGCGCTACTGCCACTCCCCCGACGGCCAGGTGGTCCCGGCGATCGAGGACGACACCGGCACGCTGGTGCCCGACCGCCGCGACCCGGTGTTCCACGTGCCGTCCTGGGTGACGCTGCCCGACTTCCTCGGCCCGCACCTGGCCGCCCGCAACGCCACCAGCACGAACGAGGTGCCGTACCGGATCGAGAAGGTCATCCACTTCTCCAACGGCGGCGGCCTCTACGTCGGCCGGGACGTGCGGACCGACGACCAGCTGGTGCTGAAGGAGGCCCGGCCGCACGCCGGTCTCGACGCCGACGGCACCGACGCGGTCGCCCGCCTGGCCCGGGAGGCCGACGCGCTGCGCCGGCTGGCCGACCTGCCGCAGGTGCCCCGGGTGCACGACGAGTTCGCCCTCGGCGAGCACCGGTTCCTCGCGCTGGAGTTCATCGAGGGCCGCCCGCTCAACAAGGTCCTGGTCGACCGGTACCCGCTGATCGACGCCGACGCCACGGACGCCGACCGCGCCGACTACACCCGCTGGGCGCTGGACGTGCACCGGCAGGTCGAGGAGGTCGTCACGGCGATCCACGACCGCGGCCTGGTCTACGGCGACCTGCACCTGTTCAACGTCATGGTCCGCCCGGACGACCGGATCGCGCTCGTCGACTTCGAGGTCGCCGCGCCGATCGACGGCCATCGCCGGCCGGGACTACGCAACCAGGGCTTCGCCGCGCCCCGGGACCGCACCGGTCCCGCCGTCGACCGGTACGCCCTGGCCTGCCTGCGGCTGGCGCTGTTCCTGCCGCTGACCCAGCTCGTCCGGCTCGGGCCGGAGAAGGCCGCGCACCTCGCCGACGTGATCGCCGCGCACTTCCCGGTGCCGAGGGAACTCCTCGACGACGCCGTACGGGAGATCACCGGCACCGCCCCGGCGGACGCCGGAGACGCACCCGACCTCACCGTCGACGTCGGGCCGGCCCACCGGGACCGGCTCGCCCGGGCGATCCTCGCCAGCGCGACACCCGACCGGGACGACCGGCTCTTCCCCGGCGACATCGAGCAGTTCCGCAGCGGCGGGCTCAACCTCGCCCACGGCGCCGCCGGCGTCCTGTACGCCCTGCACGTCAGCGGCGCCGGACGGTGGCCGGAACACGAAGAGTGGCTGGTCCGCCACGCCACGGCACCCGCCTCCGGCACCCGGTGCGGCTTCTACGACGGCCTGCACGGCGTCGCGTACGCCCTGGAGACGCTCGGCCGCCGGCAGGACGCCCTCGACGTGCTCGACATCTGCCTGCGCCAGCCGTTGGACGGCCTGGACCACAGCCTCTCGGGCGGCCTCGCCGGCATCGCGCTCAACCTGGCCGAGCTGGCCGGACGCACCGGCGAGACGACCCTGCGCGACGCGGCCTGGCGGGTTGCCGAGCGGGTGGTCGACCAGCTCGCCGACGACCCGGGGCCGGACATCAGCGGCGGGCGCAACCCGTACGCCGGGCTGCTGCGCGGCCGCACCGGGCCGGCGCTGCTGCTGGTGCGGCTGCACGAGCTGACCGGCGACGAGGCCCTGCTGGACCACGCCGCCACGGCCCTGCGCCAGGACCTGCGCCGCTGCGTGGTACGCCCCGAGGGCGCGCTGGAGGTCAACGAGGGCTGGCGCACCATGCCCTACCTCGGGCAGGGCAGCGTCGGCATCGGGCTGGTGCTCGACGAGTACCTGCGGCACCGCGCCGACGAGCGGTTCGCCGAGGCCAGCGCCGGCGTACGCCGCGCCGCCCGGTCACCGTTCTACGCGCAGTCCGGCCTCTTCGCCGGACGGGCCGGCATCATCGCCTACCTGGCGGCGTACCCCGACGATCCGGAGCTCTGCCGCGAACGCGACGCCCAGGTGGCCCGGCTGGCCTGGCACGCCCTGCCCTACCGCGACGGCACCGCCTTCCCGGGCGAGCAGCTGCTGCGGCTGTCCATGGACCTCGGCACCGGCACCGCCGGCGTGCTGCTGGCGCTGGCCGCCGCGCGGCCCGACGACCCGGTGAGCCTGCCGTTCCTCGCGCCCCTGACGGGCGCCCCCGACTCCCTCGCCTCGGCGAGGGTGACCCACCCGACCGACCAGCACGGAAGGAGGTGACACGACATGGCGCTTCTGGACCTCCAGGGCCTCGAGATGGCCCCCGCCGACCGCACGGGCGGTGGCAGCCGGGCGAGCCTGCTGCTCTGCGGCGACAGCTCGCTGTCCGTCACGACCTGCAACTGAGCCGGACGCCCTCAGCGGCGACATCCAGCGCAGGACCATCCGACCGACCAGTACAGAAGGAGATGATCGACATGGCGCTTCTCGACCTTCAGGGCATGGAGATGGCCCCCGCCGACCGCACCGGCGGTGGCAGCCGGGCGAGCCTGCTGCTCTGCGGCGACAGCTCGCTGTCCGTCACGACCTGCAACTGACCAGGTCATCACGCGAGGCCCTGGGCGGACGCCGTGTCCGCCCAGGGCCGCACGTCTTTCGCGGGAGAAGCCATGGGGACGCCGACCGGCTCCGACCGGCTGCTGCGGCGGGTGGTCCGCGACGGCGGCGGGTGGACGGTCCTGCTCGGCGCGGTCTCACTCACCGGCGCCGCCGCCGAACTCGCCCTGCCCGCCGCGCTCGGGCTCGCGGTCGACGCCGCCGTCGACGGCGACCGCGGCGTCTGGTGGCCGGCCGCCGTCTGCGGCCTGATCGCCGTCCTCATGGTCACCGACGTCCTCGCCGACGTGGCCAGCGGGTACGGCGCGGCCCGGGCCACCGCGCGACTGCGCCGGCGCCTGCTGCGGCACCTGTTCGCCTGCGACGTCCGCACCGTTCGCCGCCACCCGGTGGGCGACCTGGTCGGTCGGCTCGTCGGGCAGGCCGCCGAGGCCGGGCAGGCCGGCACCGCCGTGGTGTTCGGCGTCGTCGCGCTGCTCCCCCCGGTCGGCAGCGTCGTGGCGCTCACCCTGCTCGAACCGCTGCTCGGCGTCACCCTCCTCGGCGGGCTGGCCCTGCTCACGCTGCTCATGCGCGCCTTCGTCACCGACGCCTCCGCCGCCGTCGCCGGCTACCAACGGGTGCTGGGGGACATCGCCGGGCGCCTGCTGGAGGCCCTCGGCGGCGCCCGCACCATCGCCGCCGCCGCCACCGTCGACCGGGAACGCGACCGGGTGCTCGCGGCCCTGCCGGAACTGCGCGGGTACGGGCTGCTCAGCTGGCGACTGCTGGCCAGGGCGAGCGCCCGCACCGCCGCCGTGGGGCCGCTGCTCCAGGTGGCCGTCGTGGCCGTCGGCGGGTACGCGCTGACCGTCGGCTGGCTCTCCCCCGGCCAACTCGTCGCCGCCGTGCAGTACGCGGCCCTCGGCGCCGGACTGGGCGCAGTGCTGGCCACCCTGAACCGCCTCGTCCGCGCCCGCGCGGCGGCCGGCCGGATCGCCGAGCCGCTGGCCCACCCGGTACGCCCCGACGGCACCGAGCCGCTGCCGCCCGGCCGGGGGGAACTGCGGCTGCGCGGGGTGGGTGTACGCGCCGAGGACGGGCGGGCGGTCCTCGACGGGATCGACCTGACCGTCCCGGCGGGCGCCACGGTGGCCGTCGTCGGCCGCTCCGGCGCCGGCAAGTCGACCCTCGCCGCGGTGGCCGGCCGCCTGCACGACCCGGAGACCGGCGAGGTGCTGCTGGACGGGGTGCCGCTGCGCCAGCTCGACCCGTCCGCGCTGCGCCGGGCCGTCGGCCACGCCTTCGACCGGCCCGTGCTGGTCGGCGAGACGGTGCACGACGCGATCGGGCTCGGGCTGCCCACCGGCTCGGCGCGACCGCCCGCCAGCACCGCCCCGGCGACCCCGGCGGTGCTGGCCGCGGCGCGGGCCGCGCAGGTCGCCGACGTCGTCGCCCGGCTGCCCGAGGGCTTCCGCACCCGGTTGACGGACGCGCCGCTCTCCGGCGGCGAGGCGCAGCGCCTCGGGCTGGCCCGCGCGTTCCCCGCCGAGCGGCTGCTCGTCCTCGACGACGCCACGTCCAGCCTGGACACCGCCACCGAACACCGGATCGCCCGGGCGGTGGCGGCCGGCGCCGGCGGGCGTACCCGACTAGTGGTGACCCACCGCGCGACGACGGCGGCGGCGGCCGACCTGGTGGCGTGGCTCGACGGCGGGCGGCTGCGGGCCGTGGCGCCGCACCGGCAACTCTGGGCCGACCCCGCCTACCGGGCCGTCTTCACGCCCGGCGGAGACGCCCGATGAGCGGCCCCGGCGTACGCCGCAGCACCTGGGCGGCACTGCGGGCCCGCCGGCGGGCCCTGGGCCGGCTGGCCGCCTGGTCCGCGGTGGAGGCCCTGCCGGCGCTGCTCGGCGGGGTGCTCGTGGCCCGCGCCGTCGACAGGGGTTTCCTGGCCGGTGAGTTCGGCACCGGCCTGGCCTGGCTGGCCGGGCTGGCCGCAGCCGTGCTGGTGGGCGCGGCGGCCACCGGACAGGTGTACCGCAGCCTCGGGGCCGTGGTGGAACCGTTCCGCGACGAGTTGGCCGCCCGGGTGGTGCGGGGGGCCCTGCACGACGCCACCCGCGCCGGCGGCCGGGCGGACAGCGCCACCGTGGCCCGGCTGACCCACCAGGTCGAGGTGGTCCGGGACACCTTCGGCGGGCTGCTGCTGGTGGTCCGCGGGTTCCTGTTCACCGCCGGCGCGGCGCTGCTCGGCCTGCTCGCCCTGGCCCCGCCGCTGGCCGGCGCGGTGGCCGCCCCGCTGGTGGTGGGGCTCGCCGTGTTCGGGGCGTCGCTGCCGGCCATGGTGGCGCACCAGCGGGCCCAGGTGACCGCCGGCGAGCAGCTCGGCCGCTCGGCGGCGTCGGCGCTGGCCGGGCACCGCGACGTCGTCGCCTGCGGCGCGCAGGAGCGCGTGGTGTCCGACGTGGACCAGCGGGTCACGGCGCAGGCCGACGCGGAGCGGACGCTGGCCCGGATGGCGGCGCTGCGCAGCCTCAGCCTCGGCGTGGGCGGCTGGCTGCCCGTGGTGGTGCTGGTGCTGGCCGCGCCGTGGCTGGTCCGCCAGGGGCTGAGCGCCGGCGCCGTGCTGGGCGCGCTGGTCTACGTCACCACCGGGCTGCAACCCGCCCTGCACGCGGTCGTGCAGGGCGTCGGTGGCGGCGGCCTGCGCTACGCCGTCACCCTGGGCCGCATCCTGCGCACCAGCCCGCCCCCGGGGCCCGACCTCCCGCCGCCCGCCGCCCCGCCGTCGCGCCCCGCCGCCGTCCCGGCGCCCCCGGTCCCCGCCGGCCCGGCGGGTCCTTCACCAGCCGCCGCCGTCGGCGACCCGCCGGCGGTCGCGCTGCGGGGGCTGACCTTCCGGTACGGCCCGCACGCCCGCCCCGTCCTGGCGGATTTCACCCTGACGGTGGCGGCCGGCGACCATCTGGCCGTGGTGGGGCCGAGCGGTGCCGGCAAGTCCACCCTGGCCGCGCTGGTCGCCGGGCTGGCGTCACCGGAGTCGGGCACGGTCCACCTGGCCGGCTTACCGGTAAACGGCACGCCGCCGGAGGCGCTGGCCCGGCTGCGGGTGCTGGTGCCGCAGGAGGCGTACGTGCGCACCGGTTCCGTCGGCGACAACCTCCGCTACCTGCACGCCGACGCCGACGACGCGACGGTCCTGGCCGCCGTGCGCACCCTCGGCGCCGGTCCCCTGGTGGCCCGCCTCGGTGGCCTGGACGCCGAACTCGACCCCGCCGCCCTCTCCGCCGGGGAGCGTCAGCTCGTCGCCGCGGTCCGGGCCTACCTCGCCCCGGCGCCGCTGGTGATCCTCGACGAGGCGACGTGCCACCTGGACCCGACCCTGGAGGCGACCGTCGAGCACGCCTTCGCCCGCCGGGGCGGCACCCTGGTGGTGATCGCGCACCGGATCAGCTCGGCGACCCGGGCGCAGCGGGTGCTGGTGTTCGACGGCGACCGGCCGCTCGTCGGCAGCCACGACGACCTGTTGACCCGCTCGATGACCTACCGCGAGTTGGTCGGGCACTGGGAGGACGTGACGCCGCCGGACCGCGTGCCGCTCGGCCGGCCCTGACGGTCCCGGGGCCGGCACCCGTCGTCAGATCCAGCCGGCCTCGCGGGCGACCCGCACCGCCTCCACCCGCGTGCGCGCGCCCGCCTTGCGGGCGATCCGGCCGAGGTGGTTGCGCACGGTCCCCGGCGCGAGCCCGAGCGCCCGGGCGACCTCCACGACCGGTGCCCCGGCCGCGGTCAGGTCGAGGATCTCCGTCTCCCGCGAGGTGAGCGGGCTGTCCCTGCTCAGTGCCGCCATCACCAGGTCGGCGTCGACCACCGACTCGCGGCGGGCCAGCCGCCGGATGCCGTCCAGCACCCGGTGCGGGGAGACGTCGGCGCCGAGGATCCCGACGGTGCGCCCCGGCACGAAGACCCGGTGCAGGCTGCGCGCCCGCCGACGGTCGGCGAGCACCAGCAACGGGCAGTGCCCCGCCACGCCCGTGTCGCCGATGAGGTCGAGGTCCACGACCGCCACGTCGGGACGCTGCGTCCGGACCGCCGGTGGCAGGGCGTCGCCCCGGTCCAGTTCCGCCACCACGCTGATGTCCGCCTCGGCGGCGAGCACGAGCGACAGGGCGCCACGGACCAGGGCGCCGTCGAGAGCGAGCAGGGTACGGATCACCGTTGACCCCTCCGGAGCGTCGTCAGACAGATCACGGACCGTCAGAATTCAAACACGTCCCGCCAGATTCCGCTCGGCGGGCGACCCGCCGCCGTCCAGGCTGTATTCGGCGGGCGACCCGCCACCGTCCGGGCCGTATTCGACGGGCGATCCGCCGCCGTCCGGGCCGTATTCGGCGAGCGATCCGCCGCCGTCCAGTCCGGACGTGGGGCGGGACGGCGTTGGCACGCCCCGGCCCGGGTGGGCGGGGCCGGCCCGCTACATCCAGCCGTCGCGGCGGGCGCGCCACACCGCCTCCATCCGGTTGCGGGCACCGGTCTTACGCATGATCGCCGACAGGTGGTTGCGTACGGTCCCGTGCGCCAGGTAGAGCCGGCGGGCGATCTCCTTGAGCGGCAGGCCCTCCGCGGCCACCCGCAGCACCTCCACCTCCCGGCGCGTCAGCGGGCTCGACGCGGGACGCAGCGCCGTCACGGCGGCGGCGGCGTCGATGACCTTCCCCCCGGCGGCGAGTTCCCGGACGGCGTCGACGAGCGCCTCCAGGGACGCGTCCTTGCCCACCAGGCCCCGTACGCCAGCGGCCAGCAGGTCCCCGACGATCCGCTGGCTCCACCGGCGGCCTATGGCCAGCACGGCGGTGTCGGGCATCGCCCCGGTGATCTCGGCGACGACCTCGACCGGGTGCGGGGCGTCCGGCGCCAGGTCCACCAACACCACGTCCGGCCGGTGCCGGCGCACCAGGGCGGGCAGCTCCGCCACCCCGGTCACCTCGGCGACGACCTCGATGTCCTCCTCGCTCGACAGTGCCGCGCACAGCGCGGTGCGCAGCAGGCCCATCTCCTCGACAACGACGACGCGGATCAACGGGTGGCTCCGATCTGGGGGGTGCGGGGGCGGCGGGGCGGTCCCGTTGACGGGACTACGCGGGCCGGCCGGACGGAACGACTGGATCATCAAGCGCGACAACGACGACCGACGGTCAGGGGCATCCGGGTGGCCCGGCGCGGCGCGCAACGGCCGGATGAACCGGACGAGCGCGTGGGCGGGCCCGCCGGGACTCAGCCCGGGCGGGCACTCACCCCGGGAGACCGGTCACCCGGGCCGGCCGGCGCGGGTGGTGGCCCGCCGTCGGCCCCCGTCGAAAGAGCCGCGCCGGCGCGGTGCACGGCCGGCACCGGGGCGCGGCCGGGCGTGGGGGCGCG
>NZ_JBEZEV010000059.1:0-40090 GCF_040649055.1 Micromonospora sp. NPDC049060 | reverse complement strand
CTTGGGCAGTCCGGCGATGAAGGTTTGCAGGTCGGTCACTGGTTCTCCTCTGCGCGGGCGCCGGTGCGGGCGACGTAGAAGACGCGGCGGAACGTCCGCACCGGCGGGCCGGCGAAACGCGGTCGCACCTCACCCCCGCCAGGCCCCTGATCTGCGACGATGGGTCCGTCGCGACCGGAGGAGGGTGCCGTGGCGTCTCGACTCAACCCGTACTTGAGCTTCCCGGGCAACGCGCGGAAGGCGATGGAGTTCTACCAGCGCGTGTTCGGCGGTTCGCTGTCGACGAGCACCTTCGGCGCGATGGGCACCGACGATCCCGCGCTGGCCGACAAGATCATGCACGCGATGCTGGAGACCGACCGGGGCTTCACCCTGATGGGCTCGGACACCGCGCCGGGGATGGAGCACGAACCCGGCAACAACGTCTCCGTGAGCCTCAGCGGCGACGACGCCGACGAGCTGCGCGGCTACTGGGAGCAGCTCGCCGACGGCGGCACGGTGAGCGTGCCGCTGGAGAAGCAGATGTGGGGCGACGAGTTCGGCATGTGCGTCGACCGCTACGGCATCGGCTGGATGGTGAACATCGGCCAGCCGCAGGGCTGACGGGGTGTAGCGGCGGCGCGAACGGGTAGGGACCGCTGTCCGGCGGGCCCGGGCGGCGCCCCACCGGCGCGGCCCCGGCCCGCAGCCGCCGGCCGGAGGGGTGCCCCGATGCTGTCGCCGCCCGCGCACCCACGGCCCGCTCACGTCGCCCGGCGCGTTGGTGGCGCTGGCGTCGGCGCCGACGACCGCCCCCGCCCGGGCGCGCCCCGGCCGCGATGACCCGCGTCCGGAACCTGCGCGTCCGCCCGGACCTGCTCTACGTGGCGAGCGGCTGGAGCACCCTGGTGACCGACGTGCGCGGCCGGATCACCGGCGTCGACCCGCAGGGCTTCTTCGCCCGCAACACCCGGGTGCTCAGCACCGAACGCCTCAGCGTGGACGGCCGCGAGCCGGTCCCGTTCAGCACGGCCAACGTGGCCGGGCACGCCCAGCTCTCGTACGCCGCCCTCGGCGACGGTGACACACTGCCCTCCCGCGCGGCCTACCTGCTGGTGGAGCGCTTCGTCGGCGCGGGGCTGCGGACCCGGCTGACCGTGGTCAGCTACGCGGCCGTGCCGCTGGACCTGCGGCTGCGGATCCACCTCGCCGCCGACTTCGCCGACACCAGCGAGGCCGAGACCGGCCGCCGGGTGCAGTCCGGCACGGTCGACGCGAGCTGGGACGACCGGAACCGGGAGCTCCGCCTGACCTACCGGTGCGACGGCCTCGACCGGGCGGTGGCGATCGGCGTACGGGCCGACACGCCCGTCCGGTACGCCGACGCCGCCCTGACGGTCGACCTCGCGGTGCCGCCCCGGGGGTCCCGCCGGGTGGAACTCCTCGTCGAACCCGTCTTCGACGGGCAGCGCCTCGCCGCGCCGCCACCGACCTTCGCCGAGCCGGACGACGCGGCCGCGCGCGCCCGGGGCACCCTGGCCGGCGAACTCGCGCGGCTCGCCAGCAGCAACTTCGACGTCACCGCCGCCTGGCGGTGCGCGGTCGACGACCTGTCCGTGCTGCCGCTGGGCGAACCGGAGGGCCCGACGGCGCCCATGGCGGGCCTGCCCATCTACCAGGAGATCTTCGGCCGCGACACGATGACCGCCTCGTGGCAGTCCCTGCTCGCCGGGCCGACGATGCTGGCGGACAGCCTGCGGCTCAACGCCCACCACCTCGGGCGGCGCGTCGACGACTGGCGCGACGAGGAACCCGGCAAGCCGTTGCACGAGGCCCGGCGGGGCCCGGTGTCCGCGCTCGGGATCGACCCGTTCGACGGCTACTACGGCGACTGGTCGACCGCGCCGGACTTCCTGGTCTTCCTCGGCCAGTACCTGGCCTGGACCGGGGACCTCGACACGGTACGGGACCTGCTGCCGACCGCGCGGCGCGTGCTGGGCTGGATCGACCGGTTCGGCGACCTCGACCGGGACGGCTTCCTCGAATACCACCGCCGCTCCCCCGCCGGCCTGAAGAACCAGGGGTGGAAGGACTCGGACACCGCCATCGTCGACGAGCACGGCGAGGTGGTGCCGAACCCGATCGCGACCAGCGAGTTGCAGGCGTACTGGTACGCCGCGCTGCGGCACGCCGGGATGGTGTTCGCCGCGGCCGGCCATCCCGCGTACGGCGCCGGACTGGTCCGCCGGGCCGCCGCCCTGCGGCGCCGCTTCCACCGGGCCTACTGGATGCCGGACCGGGGCTGCCACGCGTTGGCGCTGGGGCCGGACAAGCAGCAGGTGCGCTCGGTGAACTCCAACGACGGCCACCTGCTGGCCACCGGGATCGTGCCCGCCCGCATCGCGCCCCTGGTCGCCGACCGGCTGCTCGCCCCCGACATGTTCAGCGGCTGGGGGGTGCGCACCCTGTCCTCGGCGCACTCGGCGTACGACCCGTTCAGCTACCACCGGGGCAGCGTATGGCCGGTCGAGGCGGGCACGATCGGCCTGGGGCTGGCCCGGTACGGCTGCTGGGAGCACCTGCACCGGCTCGCGGAGGGGATGTTCTCCGCGGCGGCGCTCTTCACGGAACACCGCCTGCCGGAGGTGCTCAGTGGCCTGCCCCGCGACGACGCCCATCCGCACCCCGGCGTCTACCCGGACTCCTGCTCCCCGCAGGCCTGGTCCGCCAGCGCGGTCGTCGCGCTGATCCAGGCGCTGCTGGCGCTGCGCCCGGCCGCGCCGCTGCGGACGATCTTCGTCGACCCGCACCTGCCGGAGTGGCTGCCGGACCTCACGCTGGAGGGCGTGCGCGTGGGCGGGCGCACCGTCGACCTGACCGTACGCCGCGGGCGCGGCGGGCGCACGTCGCTGCGCGCCCGGGGCGACCGGATCGCGGTGGTCCGCCGGCCCACGCTCCAGGCCTCGGCGACCCGCCGCCGGTCCTGACCGGCCGATGCCCGGACCGGGTCCGTGGAGACGCCGCGCCCGGGCCCGCCGGCACAACGCGGAATCGGCGGTCGCAGCCGTCAGGGCTAGGATCCGGTGGTGGGCGGTCAAGGGCTCATCCAGGACGACGAACGGTTGCGCCGCATCGAGGCGGTGACCGACGCGACGCTGTCCCGCCTCGACGCGGCCGACCTCTTCGACGAGCTCCTCGACCGCGTCCGGGACCTGCTTGACGTCGACACGGCGGCCATCCTCATGCTGGACATGCACTCCCAGCAGCTCGTGGCCACCGCGGCCAAGGGGCTGGAGGAGGAGGTCCGGCAGGGGTTCCGCGTCTCCGTGGGCCGCGGGTTCGCCGGCCGGATCGCCCTGACCGGACGGCCGGTGATCGTCGAGGAGGTCACCCCCGACGTCGTGGTCAACCCGGTCCTGCTGTCGATGGGGCTGCGGTCGCTGCTCGGCGTGCCGATGTTCGCCAGGGGCGAGCTGATCGGCGTGCTGCACGTCGGCACGCTGAGCCAGCGCCGGTTCACCACCGACGACGTACGCCTGCTGGAGCTGGTCGCCGACCGGGCCAGCCTGGCCAACCTCGCCCGGTCCACCAACCTCGACCACAACGCCGCCCTCGCCCTGCAACGCAGCCTGCTGCCCGCCCAGCTGCCCAGCCTGCCGGGCCTGGACATGGCCGCCCGGTACGTGCCCGGGCACGTCGCCGGGATCGGCGGCGACTGGTACGACGTGTTCGTCCTGCCCTCGGGCTGGCTGGGCCTGGTCATCGGCGACGTGTCGGGCCACGGCCTGCAGTCGGCCGTGGTCATGGGGCGCGTCCGCAGCGCGCTGCGCGCCTACGCGCTGGTCTGCGACGACCCGGCGGAGGCGTTGACGCTCCTCGACCGCAAGGTCAGCCACTTCGAGGCCGGAAACCTCACCACGGCGCTCTACGCCATGATCTCCCCCGACCGGACCCGCATCCGGCTCTCCACCGCCGGGCACCTGCGCCCCGTCCTCGCCGTGCCGGGCCAGCCGGGCGCGCCCGTCCCGGTCCACGCCGATCCCCCGCTCGGCACGGGTCGCCGGCCGCCGCCCCGGCAGCAGGCGGAGGTGGACTTCCCGCCGGGCGCGGTGCTCGTCTGCTTCACCGACGGCCTCGTCGAACGCCGCCACGAGGTCATCGACGTCGGCCTCGACCAGCTCGCCGACGTGGTCCGGCCGGCACCGGCCGAGCAGGTGTGCGCCGAGGTCATGGACGCCCTCGGCACCGAGCAGCCGACCGACGACATCGCCATGCTGGTCGTCCACCGGCTCCTGACCCCGCACTGATCCGTCAGACCGCCCGCCCAGGCGCGCCGTCCGGACGGGCGACGCCGGCCGCGTGGTCGCCGGCCCGTTTGGCGGGAGGCGATCGCGGAAAGAGTGGCGGGCATGAAGTGGGCAAGCCGAGCCGTACCCGCCGCCGTCGCCGCCGTCGCGGCCCTCGCCGCACGTGACCTGATCCAGCGCGACCACGCGTTGCTGCGCAACTTCCCGGTCCTCGGCCGGGCCCGGTACCTGCTGGAGTCCATCGGGCCGGAGCTGCGCCAGTACATCGTCGCGGGCAACAACGAGGAGCGGCCGTTCACCCGCGACCAGCGCCGCTGGGTGTACGCGTCGGCGAAGCAGCAGAACAACTACTTCGGCTTCGGCACCGACAACGACATCGAGTTCACGCCCGGATATCCGATCATCAAGCACCGCACCTTCGGCCGGGCCGTCCCGCCGTCGACGCCGGGCGCCGGACACGACGTACGGCTGCCGTGCGCCAAGGTGCTCGGCGCCGCGCGGGGCCGCGCCCACGCGTTCCGGCCCGAGTCGGTGGTGAACATCTCCGGGATGAGCTTCGGCTCCTTGTCCGGCAATGCCGTCGAGGCGCTCAACCGGGGCGCCGCCCTGGCCGGCTGCCTGCAGAACACCGGCGAGGGCGGGCTGTCGCCGTACCACCGCAAGGGCGGTGACCTGGTCTTCCAGATCGGCACCGCGTACTTCGGCTGCCGCGACGAACGCGGCCGGTTCAGCCTGGACCGGCTCAGGGACCTGGTCGCCGGCGCGCCGGTGCGGGCGCTGGAGATCAAGCTCAGCCAGGGCGCGAAGCCCAGCCTCGGCGGCCTGCTGCCGGCGGCCAAGGTCTCGGCGGAGATCGCGGCGACCCGGGGCATCCCGCAGGGGCGCGACTGCGTCAGCCCGTCGCGGCACGCCGAGTTCTCCGACTGCGACAGTCTGCTCGACTGGGTGGAGCTGCTCGCCGCCGAGACGGGCCTGCCGGTCGGCATCAAGTCCGCGGTGGGCGACCTCGGCTTCTGGGAGGAGCTGACCACCCTGATGCGCGACACCGGGCGTGGGGTCGACTTCGTCACCGTCGACGGCGGCGAGGGCGGCACCGGCGCCGCGCCACTGATCTTCACGGACTCGGTGTCGCTGCCGTTCCAGCAGGGTTTCACCCGGGTCTACAAGGTCTTCGCCGAGCGCGACCTGCACGAGCAGGTGATGTTCGTCGGCGCCGGCAAGCTCGGCCTGCCCGACAACGCGGTGGTGGCGTTCGCGCTCGGCTGCGACATGGTCAACGTCGGCCGGGAGGCGATGCTGGCGATCGGCTGCATCCAGGCCCAGAAGTGCCACACCGACACCTGCCCCACCGGCGTGGCCACCCAGAACCAGTGGCTCGCCCGGGGCGTGGACCCGGGCTCGAAGTCGGTCCGCGCGGCCAACTACGTCCGGACGCTGCGCCGCGACCTGGTCAAGGTCGCCGAGGCGTGCGGCGTCGAGCACCCGGGCCTCATCGACACCGACGCGATCGAGATCCTCGACGGCCGGACCGCCTCGCACCCCCTGCACGAGGTATACGGCTACCGCCCCGGGTGGGGCCTGCCGTCCGCCGCCGACCGGGCGCAGATCGCCCGGCTGATGACGGCGGAGGCGCCCCAGGGCGGCACCGCCCCGCCCTCGCCGACCGCGATGTCCTGACCCGCCCGGCACGCCACCGGCCGCCGCGTGCCCGCCGGTGACGTGCCGGACGGGACCTGGCCTGCCGACCATCGCCCGGGTCCTCTGGCCGAGGAGGGCCTTTCTTGGTATGCCGCGTATGCCAGGATCCCCTGCATGGTCACTGGCTCGATGTCGCTGGGGCGGCCGTTCTGGACGTTCTGGAGCGCCGCGGCTCTCGCCAATGTCGGTGACGGTATCCGGCTGGCCGCGTTTCCCCTGCTCGCCGCGTCGCTCACGACCAGTCCGGTCGGGGTGGCCGCGGTCACGGCGGCCCAGGCGTTGCCGTGGCTGGTGACCGGTCTACTCGCCGGGTCGTTGGCCGACCGTCGCGGCGCCCGTACCCTGCTCGCCCAGGCGGACGTCGCCCGGGTGATCGTCCTGGCCGTCCTGGTGGTGGCCGTGGCGACGGGCTGGGCGTCGCTACCGCTCGTCCTGCTGGCCAGCTTCCTGCTCGGTGTCGGGGAGACCGTGCGCGACACGGCCGCACAGACGGCGCTTCCCGGCCTGGTACCCGACCGACTGCTCGAACGCGCCAACGGGAGACTGGCGGCTGGCGAGATCGTCGGAAACGAGTTCGTCGGCCCGCCGGTCGGCGCGGCGCTGTTCGTGATGGGTGCCGCGCTGCCGTTCGCGGCGAACGGGGCGTCCCTCGCCCTGGCAGTGATGCTCGTACTGACCCTGCCGCTGAGCCTGGCCGCCCGCCCGCCGGCGGCGACGAGGCAGGTCGACCAGGGCGTGGCGGCTGGTCTGCGATGGCTGGTACGCCACCGGGTGCTGCGGACGCTGGCGGTGGTCACCGCGGCGGTCGCCGCGGCGGACAGTGCCTGGTTCGCGATCCTGGTGCTGTACGCGACGAACCGACTCGGCACCGGCACGGCCGGCTTCGGCATCATGCTCGCCGTCGGCGCCCTCGGCGGCCTGCTCGGCTCGCTCGTCGCCGACCGGCTCGTCGCGGGCCGCCGCCATCGCGTGGTCCTCGCCTGGTCCTTGGCCATCACCGCCGGTATTCCCGCGGTGCTGGCGGTGACCTCCCAGTTGTGGGCTGCGGTACTCGTCATCGTGGTCACGAGTGGCTCGTTCGCCGTGCTCAACGTGACGGCCGTGTCGCTGCGGCAGCGCCTGGTGCCCCGCGAACTGCTCGGCCGGGTGGTGGCGGCTGGCCGCACCCTGAGCTTCAGTGCCGCCGCCGCAGGGGCGTTGCTCGGCGGCGTGCTCACGTCGACGATCGGAATCGAAGCACCGTTCGTGTTCAGCGGGCTGGTCGCGGCCACCGCGACGGCCGCATGGTCGGTCGCGTCCCGGCCGTGGCGACCGGACCGCAGCCGATAATGGCGCGCGCCCCGCACTCGCGCCGCCTATCGTGGCCCGGTGCTGATCAGACGCGAGACCCCCGCCGACGTCGACGCGATCCGGGCGGTGCACCTCGCCGCCTTCGCCGACCCGGAGAAGCCGGACGCCGTACCCGTCGAGGCGGGGTTGGTGGACGCGCTGCGGGCGGACGACGGGTGGCTGCCGGCCCTCTCCCTCGTCGCGGCCGACGACGCCGGGCGGGTGGTCGGGCACGTGGTGTGCACCCGTGGCCGGGTCGCCGGCGAGCCGGTCGCGCTGGGGTTGGGCCCGCTCGGCGTGCTGCCGGACTGGCAGCGGCGCGGGGTCGGCTCCGCGCTGATGCACGCCGTGCTCGGCGCGGCCGACGCGCGCGAGGAGGCCCTGGTGGTGCTGCTCGGGCACCCCGACTACTACCCGCGCTTCGGGTTCCGCCCGGCGGTCGACCTCGGCGTCACCCCGCCGCAGCCGTGGGGGCCGCAATACTTCATGGCCCGCCCGCTGAGCGCGTGGCGGTCGTCGATCCGCGGCGGGTTCAGCTACGCCCGCCCGTTCGACGAGCTGTAGGCGAGCCGCCAGCGGCCTGACCGACGGCCGAACGATGCTGTCCGGCGACGTTCGGGCAGGTCAGTGCCGCAGTCGCGGGTCCGCGTGCGAACATGTGTTCGTGTCGCGAGAGGCCAGCATCCTGCACGCCGACCTGGACGCGTTCTACGCGTCGGTCGAGCAGCGGGACGATCCGCGCCTGCGCGGCCGGCCGGTGATCGTCGGCGGGGGCGTGGTCCTCGCGTGCAGCTACGAGGCGAAGGCCCGCGGCGTCCGCAGCGCGATGGGCGGCCGGCAGGCCCGGCGGCTCTGCCCCGAGGCGATCGTCGTGCCGCCGAGGATGGCGGCCTACACGGCGGCGAGCCGCGCGGTGTTCGAGATCTTCCGACGGACCACCCCGGTCGTCGAGGGGCTTTCCATCGACGAGGCGTTCCTCGACGTGGGCGGACTGCGCCGGCTGGTCGGGCCGCCCGCCGACATCGCCGCCCGGCTGCGCCGGGACGTACGCGAGGGGGTCGGCCTGCCGATCACGGTGGGCGTGGCCCGCACGAAGTTCCTCGCCAAGGTGGCCAGCGGCGTCGCCAAGCCCGACGGCCTGCTGGTCGTCCCGCCGGACGGGGAGCTGGCGTTCCTGCACCCGCTGCCGGTGGAGCGGCTGTGGGGCGTCGGGCCGGTGACCGCGACGAAGCTGCGCGAGCGGCGCATCCGTACGGTCGGGCAGGTCGCCCGCCTCGGCGAGGCGACGCTGGTCTCGCTGCTCGGCGCGGGCGCCGGTCGGCACCTGCACGCCCTGGCGCACAACCGCGACCCCCGGCCGGTGCAGGTCGGCCGCCGGCGCTCCTCGATGGGCGCGCAGCACGCCCTCGCCGCCGTTCCGCACTCCCCCGCCGAGTTGGAGGCGGTCCTCGCCGGCCTGGTCGACCGGGTGACCCGGCGGATGCGGGCGGCGACGCGGGCCGGCCGGACGGTGACGCTGCGCCTGCGGTTCGGCGACTACACCCGCGCGACCCGCTCCCACACGGTGGCCAAGGCGACCGCCGACACGGCCCCGCTGCTCGCCGCGGCGCGGGCGCTGCTGCGGGCCGCGCTGCCCGAGATCGAACGGCGGGGCGTGACCCTGCTCGGCGTCTCGGTCGGAAACCTGGACGACTCCCCCGTCCAGCCGCCGCTGCCGTTCGACCGCGATCCGGGGGCGGACCTGGACGCGGCCGTGGACGCCGTACGCGACCGGTTCGGGTCGGGGGCGCTCACCCGGGCGGTGCTGCTCGGCCGGGACCCCGGCCTGGAGATGCCGCTGCTGCCGGACTGAGCACGGGGCGGCGAGTCAGGACGGCGGCAGCGGCGGCAGGACGCTCTCCTCGTGGTCCAGCTCCCGCTCCAGGATGCGCATGTCGGCGTCGGCGAGGCGGCCCGCGTCCCGCCAGGCGAGCAGTTCGTCCCGCTCGGCGGCGATCATCTCCCGGCGGGCCAGCAGGGCCGCCCGGTAGCGGTCGTCCACCGGCAGCACCTGGTCCTCGACGTGGGAGAGCAGTGCGACCCGTTCGGTGTAGCGCTTGTGCCGGCCCTCGGCGGCCCGGCGCAGCGGGGCGGCGACGTCGCGTACGCCCGGGTCGGCCTCGGCCAGGGCGGTCAGCCGGTCGAGGGCGGCCTGCACCGCCGCGGCGCGCGCCTCGTTGCGGGTCAGCGCCCGGCTGACGGCGGTGCCCGGCAGCCGCAGCCGGCGCAGCAGCGGCGCGAAGGTCAGGCCCTGACCGACGAGCGTGACCAGCACGACCAGGTACGCGCAGAACAACAGCAGGTCCCGGGCGGGCGTGCTCGCGGGCAGCGTGAACGCCGCCGCGAGGGTGATGACGCCCCGGGTGCCCGCCCAGCTCAGCGCGAGCAGCTCCCGACCGGACAACGGCGGGTTGTCGGGACGGGGGTCGCCGCCGAGGCGGGCGTGCATCCGGGCGGGCAGGTGCGCGGCGGCCAGCAGCCACAACGGACGCACCAGCAGCACGATGCCGACGGTGACGGCCCCCGCCGCGACGACGGTGCCCAGGTCGTAGGCGGCCAGCCCGCGTACGACGGCGGGCAACTGCTGGCCGATGAGCAGGAACACGTAGCCCTCGAGGAGGTACTCCACCAGGTGCCAGACCGAACGGGTCTGCAACCGCGCGCCGCTGGACTGCAGGGACGCGCTGCGGTGGCCCAGCCAGAGGCCGGCCACGACGACCGCCAGGACGCCGGAGACGTGCAGGCTCTCGGCCGCCACGTAGGCGGCGAACGGGGTGCCCAGGGACAGGGCGTTGTCGGTCAGCGGATCGGAGGCCATCTTCCGCAGGTACGCGATGACCCACGCGACGGCCATGCCGACGGCCAGCCCACCGGCGGCGACGAACAGGAAGTCGCCCACGGCGTGCCCGACGGAGAACCTGCCGCCGATCGCCGTCGCCACGGCGACCTGCAGGATCGTCAGGGCGGTCGCGTCGTTGAGCAGCCCCTCCCCCTCGACCAGCGTGGTCAGCCGGGGCGACATGCCGGCACGCCGGCCGATCGACAGCGCCGCCACCGGGTCCGGCGGGGAGACCGCCGCGCCCACCGCGATGGCGAAGCTCAGCGGGACGGCGGCCACCACCGCGTTGAGCCCGAAACCCACGGCGAGCGCCGTGACCAGGACGAGCGCCACCGACAGGCCGATCACGGTGCGGGCGTTGCGGCGCAGCGCCGTCAGGCTCGACTGGAGGGCGGCGCCGTAGAGCAGCGGGGGGATGACGAGGTAGAGCACGACCTCGGGATCGAGTTCCAGGTTCGGGCCGGGCAGGTAGCCGTAGCCGATCCCGGCGAGCACCAGCAGCACCGACGCCGGCAGGTGGGTGCGGCGGGCCAGGGCGTTGGTCAGGACGACCACGACGAGGCCGCCGAGGGCCAACGCCACCAGCTCGCCCATCCCGCCGGTCCCTCCCGCTGTCAACCTCCGCCCGGGCACCACCGTAACCCGGTCCTGCGGCGGTGGCCGGGCAGCGCGCCTCCCCTCGCCCGGGGCGGGGCGACGGGCGGCGGGGGCCCGCCGGGTGGGACCCCGACGCACCCCCGTTCGCGACCCGGCCGTCAGCGCGTCGGCGGTACGGCGGTGCCCTTGCGATAGTTGCGGCCGCTGCCGTCGGGGCGGTAGTTGTTCTCGACGTTGCCCGCCGAGTCCACCGAGAACCAGTGGATCCGCGTTCCCGCCGGGACGGTCAGCGTCTCGCCGCCCTCCCGGATGCCGGCCGAGCCGTAGAGCTTCGACGCGTACGTGGGGGCGGCCCGGTCGAGGGTGTAGAAGACGGCGGCCGGCTCGCTGGTGGAGAAGGTCACGTCCACCATGCCCGGCGTCGCGCTGGGCGCGACCGCCAGCGTGCTGCTCGGCCTGGTCCGGTCCCTGGCGAAGTCCCGGGCCACCCGCATCAGCTCGACCAGGCCGTTGGCGAACTCCAGCGCCTCGGCGTGCGCCTTGTCCCACTCGGGCTGGAAGGAGGTGCCGACCTCGAAGTTCCAGGCGTAGATGCCGTACTTGTACCAGAGCATGTCGCCGGAGTTGCCGGCCGCCGAGTAGAGCACGTCGGAGATCGGGCCGGTGCGCGCCGGGGTGACCGCCATGTTGCGGTGCCGCTTGATGGCGGCCAGGATCCGCGAGGACGCGCCCCAGAAGGCCGACTCCTCGGCGAGCGTCGGGCGGGGCGCGGAGACCCGGTCGGGCAGCGCGTACGCCCCCGGCGACCACATGAAGTAGTTGCCCGAGGAGTGCAGGTTCATCGAGAACCGGATGTTGGGGCGGGAGGCCAGCCAGTCGAGGTTGCGGTTCTCCGGCTCGGAGAGCTCGTCCGGCCCGGCGTACGTGCCGCTGGTGCAGCTCGTCGACGCACCCGAGTAGCCGTCGAAGAGGCTGTACTCGGTGTAGTTGCGGTTGTTGTCCACGCCCCAGGAGTTGCGGGCCAGGAAGTCGGCCGCCCCGGTCGTCGGGCAGTGGTTTGTCATGTTCTTGCGCTGGGAGTTGAAGTCGTAGAAGGAGTAGTGGCCGCCGTCGGGGTTGATCGAGGGGGCGATCCAGATGTCGAGGCTGTCCAGCAGTTGCCGGGTCCGCCCGTCGTGGGCGTAGTTGCGCAGCAGCCGCTCGGCGGTCTCGACGGTGACCAGCGGGGGGACCCACTCGCGGGCGTGTTCCTGCGCGTAGGCGAGCACGCCGAGCTTCGAGCCGTCCCGGTGCTTGCCGATGCGGATGGCGTACACCGGATGCGGGTCGCGCGAGACGCTCGCCGGCGCGCTCAGGCCGTCGCTGAGCGGGGTCCGCGCGGCCGGCGCGACCACGCCGCCGCCCGGGCTGCCCCGATAGGTGTACGCCCGCACGAGCGTCCCGGCTTCGGCGTTGAGTGCCGCGACGACCTGGGCGGCCGTGCTGGTCACCGCGCCCTCGCCGTCGGTGCCGAGCGTGACCCGTACGGCCGCGCCGGCGACGGTCACCGACAGCGGGGTGTCCGCGGCGCCCGGGTCGGCCAGTTCCACGGAGACGTCGTTGCCGCCCTCGTGCCCCCAGGCCAGGGAGTCCACCGCGACCCGGCTGTCGGTGGCGGTGCCCAGCACCGCCTGGGCGTGCCGCCGGTAGCCGTTGGTCCGGTGCGGCAGTTCGACGACCTCCGCCAGCCGGGGGAACTCGGCCGCCAGCTGGTGGATCCGCGCGTACAGCTCGGTCGGCGTCAGGTAGCTGGTGACGAAGTCCTTCTGGTATCCCGGGCCCTCGGGGCCGTCGCCCGGGGTGGGCAGCCACTCGCGGACCTCGGCCACGGCCACGTCGCCGGTCGGGCTGGTGATCCGGATCCGGTCGGGCCGGCTGGTCACGGGCGCGGCGCCGCGGTGGTAGAGGTAGACCCCGGCGTCGACGAAGCGGGAGATCGTCTGCGTGCCGCCGGAGCCGATCTCGGTGCCCGGGCCGCTGTCCCGCTCGACGGTGAGGGCGTCGGCGGCGGTCTGGCCCTGCGCCCACTTGGCCTCGACGGAGAGGATCTGGCTCGTGCCGGAGGTGTAGTAGTCCGCCCGGATGATCTTGACGTCGGAGGCGGCGGACGCGCTCGGGCCGCCCGTCGCGGCGGCGAACCGGCGGTTCTGGGCGACGTGCCCGGCGATGGTCGCCTCGCGTTCGGCCACCCGGGCGCGGGCGTCGGCGGGACGGTGCAGCACCTTGCCGAGGGTGAAACCGGCCCTGGTCAGCGCCGCGGCCTCGCTGGCGGTGACGACCGCGTGCGCGACGACCCCGTTCCCGGTGCGGGTGACGTGGTGGTCGAGGTCGACGCCGGTGGCGACGAGGGCGTCCAGTTGGGTGGTGCCGGCGAGCAGCACCTCGACGACGTTCGCCTCCTCGTCGGCGACGCGCACCAGCTCGACGGGGGGTTCTGCGGCGGGCACGACGGCCGAGGCGGGGCTGACCAGCAGCACCACCGCCGTGGCGGCGGCGAGCGCGGCCGGGACGGGTAGGCGGCGTCGCCACCGGGGAGCTAGGGGATCACGCATGTGTCCGCCCTTCTGGTGTCGGCAGGGTGACCGGACGGGATGGCCGAGGGGCCGCCCGGGGGTGCGCGGCCGTTCGCGCGCACGACCGCAGGGTCGCGACCCGGCGGAGCAGAGACGGGGTGTCCGGATGCGACGGACCGACGCCGCCGGGCGCGGGAAGCGTCGTCAGGCTGGTGGCCGAGAGCCGTTCCGGTCGAGGTCGGTGGATTGGGTCATCCTCAGCGCACACAAAGTGATCTGTCAATCCCCGTCGATGTCCCGTCCGCGCCGCCGGTCGACCCGCGGGCCGCCCTGAGTAGGTGTGCTCACGCCCCGCCCGGAGGCCACCCACATACTTACCCGAGCTGGTTGGACAAGATCGCCGGGAGAAGGCCACAGGCATGACGAAGCAGCACCGACCGACGTCTCCGATCACCGCGCTCGTCCTGGTCCTGTGCACCCCGGTGGCCGCCTGGTGGCTCATCGGGGACCTGACCGGCGACGAGGCCCGACAGCTCGCCGCCGAGGGCGTCGAGTTGGACTACGCGATCCGGCCGGTGAGCCTCGGTGCGGCGGGAGACCGGATCGTCGGCGTCCTGGCGTGCGTCGGCGTCGCCCTCGCGCTCGCCTGGTTGATCCGGGCCACCGCACGCCGCCGTCTCGATCGCCGGTGGTGGTGGGTGCTGGCGCCGCTCGTCGCGGCCGGCGTCCTCCTCGGCCTCGCCTGGCGGGTGCTGACCGCCGGCGGGATCGGCGCCAACATCGGAGCGGGGCTCATGGTCATCGCGGGTGGACCGACCCTGGCGGTCCTGCTGATCGTCGCCGCAGTCGCGGCGCTGCGGATGCGCCGGAACCGGCCGCCGCGAGCCCCGCACCGCGCCGAGTGACGACCGGGCCGTCGGAGAGAACGGCCAAGAGCCTGCACCGGCGATCGGAGACGACCCTGTGACCCTCCCGCCCCCACCGCCGGGCGTCGATCCCCGCGTCCGCCCGGAAGGTCAGCCCGGGGCGTCACCGGGCGCCGTTCTCGCGGCAGGTGTCGCCGTGGTGGCCTCGTGCCTGTGCCTGTTGGGCCTGTTCGTCCACACGTACGGCGGCCACGACCGTCCAGGGCTGATCGACAGCCCCGAGGTGGCCGAGGTCGCGGAGCGCGCCTGCACCGCCATGCGGGCCGCCGTGGCGGTGCGGGCCGCACCACCGCGGGCCGCGACGGAGGTTGAGGTACGCGCGATCCGGCAGCAGAACGACGCGGTGCGCGCCATGGTGGCAGAGGTACGGCGCCTGGGGAGTGCCCGGCTGCGCGACGACCGCCCGACCGCCGACTGGCTGTCGGACTGGGAGAGCCTGGTCGACAGCCGGGAACGCCATGCCGCAGCGCTGTCCACCGGTCGCAAGCCCCAGTTCGTCGTTCCGGTCGTCGACGGGGTCGCGATCACCGACCGCATGAACTCGACCGGCCTGGTCTGCCAGGTGCCACCGCAACTGTCGGACCTGCGGTAGCCCGCCGGCCGTCTCGGCACGGCTGCTCCGTGATCTGGCTCACCCGGCCCCGGCCTGCGCGCCCTCCGGCGCCCTGTTGCGCAGCCTGGAAGGGGTGTCGAGGTTTCGTCGGCAGGCAGACTGGAGAAGGTGAAGATCGCATCTGCGCTCAAGGGGGATCAACTCGTGTCCGACACCACCGCCCGGTCCGACCGTCAGGCAGACCGTCCCGCCGAGGTGACCGACCCGCTGCTGTGGAAGCTCGCCCTGGACGTGGCCGACGCCCACGAGCCGGACGGGGACGGTGGTTGCCGCAACCTGCTCTGCGCGGGCCAGGCCTGGCCCTGCCCGGCCTGGAACAACGCCCAGCGCGCCCTGCGCATGGCCCGCACCGGCTCCGGGCAGCCGGCGCCGCACGCGACACGGCCGGCTGGCGGCCAGGGCCGCTCCGACCTCTCGGTGCCCGGGTTGGCGCAGCGCATCCGGCCGAACGACCCGCGGGCGGCGTCGGCCGCCTAGGCCCTGTCCTGTCGATCATGGATGCACGACCCAGCTACGCGATCGTGGGCGTTATCCGCGCCGGGCGTCGCGCTGCGCCTGTGCCGCTGCAAGGGTCAAGGCCTCGCATGTGACGATTCCTCGGTGACACCGGAGCAAGTCGCCCAGATCCCGATGCGGGTGGCCGATCGATTGACCGAGCAGCTGGCACCCGGTGGATGGCGGCCGCATGCTTTCGCGCCCGACGATGAGGTTGCCTTCGTGCGCGAGCCCGTGCACGGGGTCGTCTTCCACTTCGGCGTCAACCTCGCTGGTGGTGACGGTGTCTCGCTCAGCTCCAGCGTGGGCGTGGAACATGCCGGCGCCGCCGAGTTGCAGAGGCAGCTCTTCGGTGACACAGGCACCGTGTGTCAGGTGGGTGCAAGCATGATCAACCTGGTGCACGACGCGGAGCCGTGCGAGGTCAAGCCGTTTCGCTGGTGGGTCGCGTCGCCGGAACAGGTGGACGAAGCTGTTGCTCAGGTCGTCGCCGACTTGATGACCTATGGTGAGCCGTTCTTGGGCGGCAACCAGACGTTGCCGAAGGTGATCGAAACGCTGGTCGGACGGCCGAAATCGCAGGTCGAGTACGGAACCCTGGCCGTTTGCCTCGCGGTGTCGGGGGACCTGCCCGGGGCTCGCGCCATGCTGGCGAAGTTCGGTGCGGTTCGCCCGGTGTTTGCGGGAGACACGACCGAGACATTCGTCCACAACTTCACCGAGCGGTTCGGCGACTAGGGATCCTGCCTTGATCATGGGAGCCAGATAATGGCGGCGATGAGGACAAGACTGGCGCGGTAGAGAGATGCCCGTTTGGCGTAGCGGGTGGCCAGGTCGCGCCACTGCTTGAGCCGGTTGAAGCAGCGTTCGACGACGTTGCGCTTGCGGTAGACCGCCTTGTCGAAGGCCGGTGGCCGCCCGCCGGCGCTGCCCTTGGCGGCCCGTCGGGTGACCTGGTCGGAGCGTTCCGGGATGACGTGTCGGATCCCTCGTCGCCGTAGCGCTCGGCGGGTCGAGTCGTGCGCGTAGCCCTTGTCCGCGATCAGTACCTCAGGCCGCTTGCGGGGCCGTCCGGGGCCAGGCTCGTTGACCCGGATCGCATCTAGCAGCGCGAGGAGTTGGGGGTTGTCGCCGGCCTGGCCCGGGGTGAGCAGGATCGACAACGGCCGGCCGCGTCCGTCGACGGCGAGGTGGATTTTTGTGCTCAGTCCGCCGCGGGATCGGCCGATGGCCTCGCCATCTTGCGCACCAGGCGTCGCCGAAGTTGTCGGGGAGCCCCCTTTTTGCGGGCGCCAGCGGCATGCTGGTGCGCCCGCACGATCGACGAGTCGATACTGATCGTCCACTGCACCGGTGTGCCGTCGTCATGCACCTGCGCGGCGGCGAGGATCCGATCCCACGTCCCGTCGGCCGTCCAGCGGCGCAGCCGTTCGTGGCAGGTCTTCCACGGCCCGAAACGTTCCGGCAGGTCACGCCATGGCGCACCCGTGCGCAGCTTCCACAAGATCCCGTTGATGACCTGCCGGTGATCCCGCCACCGCCCCCGCGAACCACCTGGCTTGGGAAGCAGCGGCGCGATCACCGCCCACGCCTCGTCGGTGAGTTCACCACGACGTACCACCAGCACATCGTCAACGATCAACCATTACAAGATCGACAGGACACGCCCTAGGCCGTGTCGTGGCAGTGCCGGTGACGCCGGGTCAACCGTCCACGCGGTAGCGCGCGAAGATCGTGCCCTGCGAGAAGGTGTGCTGGTCGAGCAGGGTCAGGTTGCGGCGGACCCGGTCGGGGAGGGCGCGCGTGCCACCGCCGACGAGCACCGGGCAGATGACGAGGCAGATCTCGTCGACCAGGCCGGCCCGGTGGGCCTGGGCGGCCAGGTTGGCGCCGCCGATCGCCAGGTCGCGCGTGGCGGACTCCTTGAGGGCGCGGACCGCCTCCGGGTCGAACGTGCGCTCGATGCGGGTGCGGGCGCTGCGCGGCTCCTCCAGCGTGGACGAATACACGATCTTGTCGGCGGAGCGCCAGATCTCGCTGTAGTCGAGGATGTAGTCGGGGTGGCCGGGCTGCTCGTGGGCGGTCTCCCAGTAGGACATCACGTCGTATAGCCGGCGGCCGTACAGGTGGGTGCCGATGCCCCGGTCCAGGTCGTTGAGGAAGCGGTGCACCTCTTCGACCGGCTCGCTCCAGCCGAACTTGCCGTTCTCGTCGTTGACGTAGCCGTCGAGGGACACGATGTCGGTGTTGATCAGCTTGGCCATCTCTCCGCCTCGTTGTCGGGTCGTCTCGTGCGACCGTTGGCAGCCTGGTGGCCCAGTATGAGACGGGGGCCCGACAATCCGGCGGGCCGTCCGGGCCACCTGTCGGGCGGCTTCAGTCGTCGCGTCCGGCACCGCGCTCGGGCGCGCTCATGTCCCCCGTCGCGGGCGTGCCGTCGGCGAGCCCGTAGCGCAGGTAGACGGTGCCCTTCGGGCCGGCCACCGGCGGTTCGAGCAGGGTGACGTTCGTGGGCACCGCGCCACCGTCGAACACCTTCTTCCCGACGCCGAGCACGATCGGGTGCACCCAGAGGTCGAGACGGTCGAAGAGCTTCTCGCGCAGGAGGGTCTGCACCAGGTTCAGGCTCCCGACGACCTTCACGTGCTCGTGCCGGTCGCGGATCTCGCGCACCGCGCCGGCCAGGTCCGGGCCGAGCTGCGTGGACCCGGCCCACGAGAGGTCGGGCCTGCCGCGGGAGGCCACGTACTTCGGGACCCTGTTGAAGAGCGTGGCGATCTCGTCGTCCTCGCCGCCCTCCTGGTGCGGCCAGTAGGCGGCGAAGATGTCGTACGTCCGCCGGCCGAGCAGGAGGGCGTCGGTGCCCTCGTAGGCGGCAGCGACCTGCGCCCCGGAGGCCGCGTCCAGCAGGGGCGCCTGCCAGCCGCCGAACGGGAACCCCACCGGGTCCTCGTCGGGGCCGCCGGGCGCCTGGGCGACGAGGTCGAGGGTCGCGAACAGTTCGATGTGGATCAGGCCCACGTCTTACCCCCGGTGAGTTGGTGTTCGGTCCGGCACTCGGCACTCACGATAGATCACGCACCGTGTCCGGACGGGTGACCGCGCGCGCTGCGGCGTGCCGAGCGAAGATCTCCCGGACGGCGCGACGCTTGGCCCGGACGGCCGGGTGGCCGGCCCCGGCGGGGCCGGCCACCCGGTGGCGTCAGCGCCAGGTGTCGGTGCGGGTGTGGGTGCCGCCCGCCGGGGTGGTGAAGCTCCGGTTGCCGCCGGACTCCCAGGTGACGGAGCCGTCGGCGTTCTTCTTCAGGTACTTGTACTCGACGGCGGTGTTCGGCGGCAGGCTGATCGTGGCCCGCCAGACCGGGTAGTCGGCCGGGGAGAGCGCGACGGCGTTCGCCGGGTTCCAGCCGCCGAGGGCGGGCAGGTTGCCGACGACGTACACGTTCTGGCCGAAGGAGGTGGTGGCGGTGGCGTGGAAGGCGGTGGCGACCGGTCCGGCGGTGTCGCCGCGGAAGGTCTCGGTGACGGTGTGGGTGCCGCCCGCCGGGGTGGTGAGGCTCCGGTTCGCGCCGGACTCCCAGGTGACGACCCCGGCCGCGGTCTTCTTGATGAACTTGTACTCGACGGTGGCGGACCGGGGCAGGTCGACCACGCTGCGGAACACCCCGCCGGTGGCGGGCAGCCGCACCGCGTTCGCCGGCGCCCAGTTGCCCAGCGCCGGTACGCCGCCGACGACGTAGACCTCCTGGCCGGTGGCCACGGTGGCGGTGACGGTGAAGGTCGTGGCGACGGTGTCCCCCACGGGCCCCGGCACGTAGGTGTCGGTCCGGGTCGTCGTACCGCCTGCGGGGGTGGTGAAGGTGCGGCTGGCGGCCTCCTGCTCGACCACGGTGGACCCGCTCTTGACCAGGTACCGGTAGGAGACGGCGGTGGCCGCCGGCAGGTCGACAGTCGTGGTCCACGCGCCGGTGGCGGTGCGGGTGAGCGGCACGGAGGTGGCCGGGTCGCCGTTGCCGAGCACGGGGGTGTCGCCCACGAGGTGCAGCGTCCGGTCGGCGGGCAGCGAGGCGGTGGCCGTGAACGTGGCGGCGACCTTCGCGGCGGGGCCGCCCCGGGCGTTGGCGTGGATGGCGACCGCGCCGTTGGCGGGGATGGTGACGGTGGCCCGGCCGCCGGTCACGGTGACCGTGGCGCCGGTGCACCCGGCGGCCGAGGCTGCGCCGGAGATGACGTCGCAGTACGCGCCGTCGGCGAGGCCGGTGACGAACTGGGCGGTGCTGGCGGCGGCGGAGTCGTTGATGCCGATCCACCCGCGGTCGCCCCGGTGGAAGCCGATGACGTTGCTGTTGACGACGGTGAAGTCCGAGACGGTCTTGACGTTGCGGGCGGTGTTGGCCCAGCCGACCATGCCCTTGATCCCGGTGGACCGGGTCAGGCAGGTCCAGGCACCGCCGCAGACGGTGTCGGTCACGTGGCCGCTGCCGGTGGCCGGCGGCGACTGGTTGCGGTTCGACCAGGTGAAGCTGTCGTAGACCGAGGGCTTGCCGTGCGGGTACGCCAGCGCGAAGTAGTTGGCCAGGGTGTAGTCGCTGCCGTTCTTGTAGGACAGCACCACCCCGTCGCGTTCGAGGTCGTGGTTGGTGACCATGGCGAAGACGTTGGCGCTGGGCGCGTCGAGGTTCCAGTTGGGAACGTTGGCGAGGTTCGCGATGGAGCCCTGGAAGCTGGAGCGCAGGCCCTTGGCGTACCCGAAGTCGAGCACGTCGCCGTTGCCGATGAACGCCCGCGCCTTGAGCGCGTCGTTGGAGGCGCCGTCGAAGATCTCCTGGGCGACGTACGGGCGCTTGTTCTCCGCGACGGTGTTGTTCAGCTTGCCGAGGATGGCCGCGAAGTCGGCCTTCTTGACGTGCTTGACCGCGTCGACGCGGAACCCGTCCACGCCCAGCCCGATGAGGTCGTTGAGGTACGCGGCGATCTTGTTGCGGACGTGCTCCTTCTCGGTGTACAGGTCCGACAGGGAGAGCAGCTCGCAGCTGGTCACCTGGGACTCGTTGTTCCAGTCGGTGATGCCGCCGGAGGTCGGGCAGTTGTCGCCGGGGTGGTGGAAGTCGCCGTAGCCGTAGGGCACGGCCGGGTAGTCGTAGCCGGTGAAGGTGGTGCCGGCGTAGCCGACGGTGCCGGCCGCGTTGTTGACGCCGGCCATGTGGTTGACGACCGCGTCGACGTAGACGCGCACGCCGGCGGCGTGGCACGCGGTGACCATGGCGGCGAACTGCTGGCGGTTGCCGAAGCGGCTCTCCAGCTTGTAGGACACCGGCTGGTACACCTCGTACCAGGGGTGCGCCCCGTCGGCACTGTTGGGCAGGCTCACCGACTCCTGCGGCGGCGCGACCTGGACGGCGCCGTAGCCCGCGGGGCCGAGGTGGTCGGTGCAGGCCGCGGCGACCGAGTTCCAGTTCCACTCCCACAGGTTGGCCGTCACCTCGCTGTCGTTGAGGGCGACGGCGGCGTGGGCGGGCGCGGCGGCGGTCGCCACGAGCGGGGTGGCGCCGGACGCGACGACGGCGGCGGCGAGGAGCAGGCGGGGGATGCGGGCGCGCAGGGGCGGTGTGGATCGTGCCATGACAGGAGGACCTACTTCCGGGGACGAAGAGGCACTGACGAGAAGGGACGGCCGTCCGGGTAGCAAAGACAATGCTCGATTGACGGCAGGCCCTGCAATACCTTGCAGCAAACTTCTCGAAATTTCATGGCAACATTGCCGACGGCCCCAACAGGTCTCGTTCATAGCCCCCAAAAGCCACGAAGCCGACGGTCCATGGTGGATCGTCGGCTTCGCACTCTGCAAGTCCTTGCAAGCGCCGGCGTGCTTGACGGCGGCGCCGGCCGGGCCGGTCAGCGGGGGGTCGGCACCGCCTCGCGGGCGAGGATGACGGCGCCGAGCAACGCGGCGTCGTCGGCGAACCGCGACAGCACCACCTCCGGCGGGTACGGCAGGACCGCCGCCATCCGCTCCCCCAGCAGGCCGCGGATCAACGCGTTGCCGGCCACCCCGCCGACCAGCACCACCCGCTGCGGGTCGAGCAGCAGGCAGCAGGTGACCAGGTGCCGGGCCAGCTCGTCGGCGCGGGCGGTCAGCGCGTCCCGGGCCGGGCCGGGCCGCTCGGCGGCGGCGGCCAGCCCCCGCGCCCCGCCCGGCACGCCGAGCGACTCGGCGAGCCGGTCCAGCGCCCGGCCGGAGAAGCCCAGCTCCAGCATCGTGCCCGGCCAGGGGCCACCGGCCACGGCGTACCCGATCTCGCCGGCCGCCCCGTGGTGACCGGCCAGCACCGACCCGCGGACCGTGACCGCCGCCGCCACGCCGGTGCCCAGGCCCACCACCAGGCCGGGGTCGGCGTCGCGGAGCGCGCCGAGCCGCAGCTCGGCCAGGGCGGCGGCGTTCAGGTCGTTGTCGACCGCCACTGCCGGCACCGCCAGCCGGTCCCGGACCGCGTCGGCCAGGCGCAGCCCGTCCCAGCCGGGCACGTTCGGCGCCAGGTCGATGCCGTCGGAGCGGACCACGCCGGGCGAGGCGATCCCGGCCGCCGCGACCGGCGCGCCGACCTCCCCCACCAGCTTCGCGGCCAGCTCCAGGGCGCGGTCCAGGGCCTGCGGGGCACCCCGCTCGGCGTACGTCGGCACCCGCTCGCGGGCCAGCAGCCGGCCCTCGCCGTCGGCCACCCCGACCGCCATCTTGGTGCCGCCGAAGTCGATGCCGAGCAGCACGCCCTCGTCGCCGGCCGGCGGCGCGGACTGGGCGGCCCGGCCGGCGAGTCGCACGCTCACCGGACCACCCCCGCCGTCCCGGCCGCCGCGTCGCGGGCCCTCATCGGGCCGCCCCCTGCGCGGCGACCGCATCCAGCGCCTCGTCGGCGGCGGCGAGGCGGTCGCGGACGGCGGCCAGCCGGCCGGCGACGGTGTCGAACGTGCCGCGCAGCACCGCCACCTGGGCGCGCACCGCGTCCGCGCCGGGACCGTCGACCTGGGCGCGGTCGAGCACGAGTTCCGGGCGTACGGCGGCGGCGATCAGGTCGGCGACCGCCGCGTCGGTCAGCCCGTCGGCGATCCCCTCCGCCGCCGCCCGGACGGTCTGCGCGGTCCAGGTGGCCGGGGCCCCGCCCCGCACCAGCCGGCCGACCACCGAGTGGGCGGCCCGGAACGGCACCCCGTGCCGGGTCAGCGCGTCGGCCGCGGCGGTGGTGGTGGCGCCGGAGGCGACGATCTCCTCGGCCGACGGCGGCTCCAGCGGCTCGATCTCGGCGAGGAAGCCGCCGAGCAGGGCGAAGAACCGGTCGGTGCGGTCGTTGCTCTCCCAGAGCCGCACCTGCACGTCGGTGGTGGCGTTGTTGGAGTCCTCCCACCAGGCGGCGCCGACGTTGTTGAGCACGCTGGCGGCGTCGGCGGCGGTGGCGCCGGCCATCGAGACGAGGTGCTCCAGCACCACCGGGTTGCGCTTCTGCGGCATGATGCTGCTGCCCTGGGTGAAGTCGCCGGGCGTGCTCACCCAGCGCCAGCTCAGCCAGTCCATGAGGGTGCGGGCCAGCCGGGCGCCGGTCGCGAGGGCCTGGGCGTTGAGGGTGCCGACCCGCACGAGATGATCGGCGCCGGCCACCGCCTCGTACGAGTTGGTGACCAGGCCGTCGAAGCCGAGCAGCTCGGCCACCCGGGCGGGGGCGATGTCGAGGTCGGTGCCCGCGAAGGCGCAGGAGCCCAGCGGCGAGACGTTGAGCTGGTCGATCAGCTCGGCGTAGGCGACGGCCTCCCCGGCGAGGGCCTCGGCGTAGCCGGCGAGGGCGTGCCCGATGGTGGTGGGCTGCGCCGGCCGGCGGTGGGTGTATCCGGTGATCACCACGTCGGCGTACCGGTGCGCGGAGTCCAGGGCGGTCGCGCCGGCGGCGAGCACCCGGTCGAGGACGCCGAGGAGCTGCTCGCGCAGCAGCATCCGGAACACCCCGGCGTCGAGGTCGTTGCGGCTGCGGGCCATCTGCACGTCGAGCTCGGAGGTGGGGATGCCGCACGCCTGCGCCAGCCGCTTCTCCATCAGGTAGTAGGTGTCCTCGAAGGTGCCGTCGAACTCGGGCGCGCCGGCGGTGTCGGCGCGCAGTTCGGCCAGCCCGCGCAGCAGCCGGGCGCCCCGCTCGGCGGGCACCAGCCCCTGCTCGACCAGCATCACCACGTGGGCCTGGCTGGCCCGCACCATCGCCGGGAAGAGGTACCCGACGTGGTGGTCGTAGGTCGGCCGGAGGTGGTGCCGCTGATAGGTGGTCAGCGCGGGTGTGCTCATGACGGTCTCTACTTCCTTCCGTGCCGGGCGCGGCGGCGCGCGTCGCGTCCGGGCGTCAGCCGGTCAGTCGTCCAGGCCGAGCAGGCGCTCGGCGTTCCCGGCGAAGATCGCGCGTAGGTGGTCGTCGGGCAGCCCCAGCTCGCGGCAGATCCGCAGCTGGTCGTCGAGGTAGCGGGTGACGTACCCGCGCGGGAACCACGACGAGTCGCTGCCGAACACGATCCGGTGCGGGCCGATGGTCTCGTAGCAGCGCCGGAACAGCTCGTCCAGCGTCAGCTTGTACGGCATCCAGCGCACCCACTGGTTAGACCCGGAGGTGTCGACGTGGATGTTCGGGCAGCCCCACGCGGCGAAGAGCAGGTCCTGCACGTGCTGGACGCCGAAGTGCGGCACCACCACGGCCAGCTCGGGGAAGCGGCGGGCCATCCGGGCCAGCTCGTCCGGGCCCCCGTACCGGCCGTGGGACAGGCCGCCGGCGCTGCCGTAGTGTCCGATGTGGATCAGTACCGGGACGCCGAGGCGCTGGGCGGCGCCCCAGAGCGGGTCGAGGGCCTCGTCGTCGAGCGGGCCGCGCAGCAGCGGGGCGAAGAGCTTCAGCCCGCGCAGGCCGCGCTCGGTGACGGCGCGTTCCAGCTCGGCGGCGGCGCCGGCGCCGTACGGGTCGTGGTGGGCGAAGCCGAGCAGCAGGTCGGGGTGGCGGTCCACCACGTCGGCGACGGTGTCGTTGCCGCCGCCGGTGACGAAGACCGCCCGGCGCACGTTCACGGCGCGCAGCTCCTCGGCCCAGCGGTCCGCCTCGTCCTGCCAGCGCTCGGCGGGCGGCTCCGGGTCGGGGAAGCCCCACGCCTGCCGCCACTGCCGCGCGTACGGGGCGGAGCCGGCGGCGCGGACCGCCCGCTCGTGCTCGCCGCCGGGGTGCATGTCGGCGGCGTGCTCGCAGGCCCGGATGGTCTCGTCGGCGCCGATGCGGAAGTGCAGGTGGAAGTCGACGACGTCCAGTCCACGGTCGACGGTCACGGCGCCTCCTCGGGCTCGGGTCCGCCGGCCGGCGCGGCCGGTGGCGCGTCGGCGGCCGGCGGGGCGACGGTGGGCAGCGGGGCCTCGGCGGGCAGCGGGACGTCCGTGGGCAGCGGGGCGTCGGTGGGCGGGGCGGGCGGCGGGGCGGCCACCCAGGCGGCGATCACCTCGCGCAGCCGGGCGCCGGCCAGCTGCCGGACGCGGCGGCCCACCTCCTCGCCGGCCAGCGAGATGTGCCCGGACCAGCCCTGCCACGGGTCGGGCCGGGACTCCACCAGCACGTACGGGTGGGTGACCGGCAGCTTCGGCTTCGGCGGCAGGTCGGCGACCGCGTCGAGGCGGACCGCGCCGGGGTCGAAGCCGAGCACACCGGAGGTCTCGTACGCGCCGCCGTGCCCGCGCGCCGGCAGCGGCCCGTACAGCTCGGCGGTCTCGGCCGGGGTGACCAGCTGGAACCAGTTGACCAGCAGCAGACTCGCCGTGCGCCGCCCGGAGACCCACTCCATGGCGGCGCGGACGGTCGACATGTTCGCGTCGTGTCCGTTGACGATCAGCAGCCGGGGGAAGCCGGCGGCCACGATCCCCTCGATCACGTCGGCGAGGTAGCCGACCGCGATCTCGGGCCGGATCGACACCGTGCCCGGCCACGGCCGGGTCTGGCCGGGGCAGGCGGCGTACGGCACGGCGGGAAAGAGCACCCCGCGCGGGCCCGCCGGGGTGGCCCGATCGCCGGCCGGAGTCGCGCCGCCGTCGCCGGGCGCCGCCGCGTCGTCGCCGCCGAGGGCGCTCTCGGCGGCGAAGCCCTCGGCGAGGATCAGGTCGGTGCCGAGCGGCAGGTGCGGGCCGTGCCACTCGACCGCGCCGACCGGGAGCACCGCGAAGTCCGCCGCTTCGGCGACCGCCGCCAGTTCCCCGCCGGGGATCCGGGCGGCGGGGACCAGCCCGCCGCCCGCCGGCCAGGCCGCGCTCACGCCGTCCACTTGGCCGCCTCCCGACTCGACCGCCGGCCGCCCTCCAGGCGACCGGAGACCACCATCACCACGAAGATCAGGACAACCTGGAGCATGCCGTACGCGGCGGCGGTGCCGACCTCGAACGAGTACATCCGATTGTTGATCTCCACCGAGATCGGCGCGGTGTCGGAGGTGTAGATCAGCACCGAGGCGACGAACTCGCCGACGCCGTGCACGAAGGCGAGCAGCGCGCCGGCCACCACGCCGGGCAGCATCAACCGCAGGGTGACCGTGCCGAACGCCCGCCACCAGGACGCGCCCAGGTTGCGCGCGGCCTCCTCCAGCGACGGGTCGAGCTGCGCCAGGGCGGCCGAGCTGGACCGGAACACCAGCGGCAGGAACCGCACGAAGTACGCCAGCGGCATGATCCAGAAGGTGCCGATCAGCACCTGGCCGAAGCTGAACGCGTTGCCCGTGCTGAACGCCGAGATCAGGTTGATCGCCACCACCGTGCCGGGCAGCGCCCAGGCCAGCATGACCGCCACGTCCAGCAGTCCCCGGCCGCGGAAGTCCAGCCGGCGCACCGCGTACGCGATGAGCACGCCGACGACGACGCAGGCGACGGTGGCGATGAGGCTCATCTGCAGCGAGTTGAGGATCGGCTGGAACGCCGCCGGGTCGGAGAAGATCGTGACGAAGTTCTGCGTGGTGTACGCCGCCGGGATGACCTCGGTCGTCCAGGAGCCGTCCTCGGAGAACGCGACCAGGGCGATGGTCGCCACCGGCGCGAGCAGGACCGCGGTGGCCAGGACCGAGGCGACCAGGGCGAGCCACTTGCCAAGCGGGTTGGTGATCTCGCGGCGGTGCGCGGCGACGCCCTTGGACTGGGAGCGGTAGCTGCGCCGCCCCTCGTACCAGCGCATGCCGAGCAGGAACAGCACCGAGACCACGCCGAGCACCGAGGCGTACGTGGAGGCCATCGGCAGGTCGCCGTTGGTGCGGTTGATGTAGATCTGCATCGTCATCGTCTGGTCCACCCCGAACAGCAGCGGGGCGGTGTACGACGCCAGCGAGGTCATGAAGACCAGCAGCGAGGCGGAGACCAGCGCCGGGGTGAGCATCGGCAGCAGCACCGTGCGCCACACGCGGACCCGGCCGGCGCCCAGGTTGTACGCCGCCTCCTCCACCGACGGGTCCATGCCCGACAGCGCGGCTGAGGCGGACAGGTAGAAGTACGGGTACATGGTGAACGTGTGCACGACCAGCACGCCGGCGATGCCGCTGAACGGCAGCACCGGGTTCTCGGCGCCGAAGAGCTGCTGGAGGCCGCGCGGCAGGATGCCGGTCTCGCTGTAGAGCAGTTGGAACGAGATCGCCCCGATCAGCGGCGGCAGCGCCGCCGGCACCAGGATGATCGCCTCGATCAGCTTGCGGCCCGGGAAGGAGAAGCGCTTGAGCAGGAAGGCCATCGCCACGCCGACGACGCCGCAGAGCAGCACGCTGGCCGCGGAGATGATCAGCGAGGTGACCAGGGAGGAGCGGGCGACCCCGCCGCCGGTGACGAAGCTGCCGTAGTTCTCCACCCCGTCCACGCCGACGCTCTCGGCGAAGGTGGCGAACATCGGCTGCACCACGTACCCGAAGAGGATCAGGGCGAGCGGGAAGACCAGGACGTACGGGAACCAGCGCGAGCCGGTGCCGCCGGCGAACCGGTCGGCGAACCGGCGACGCGGGCCGCGCGGCGGCGTCGGCTCGCCGGTGATCGGCGCGACGGTCGCCGGGCTGGGGGTGGCGGGGAGGGTGCTCACGGGCGCACCACCCACATCCGCTCCCGGTTCAGCCGCAGCCCGACCTGGTCGCCGGCGGCGATCCCGGCCGGCACGTCGATCGCGGCGACCTGCACGGGCTCGCCGGCCACGTCGACCACGAGGTTGGTCGCCATGCCGGTGAACTCCACCTCGGTGACGCGGCCGGGCAGTGCGCCCGCCTCGGTGGCCGAGGTCAGCCCGATGTGCTCGGGCCGGACGGAGACCGACGCGGTGTCGCCCTGGCGCAGGCCGTGGTCGGTCGGGGCGGGCGCGGCGATCTCGCCGCCGGCGGGCAGGCCCACGGTGACGCTCTGCGCGTCGGCGGCGACCACCGGCAGGGTGAGCACGTTGCTGCGGCCGATGAAGCGGGCCACGAAGCTGGTCGCCGGGCGGTGGTAGATCTCCTGCGGGGCGCCGATCTGCTGCACCCGGCCGGACTGCATGACCGCGATCCGGTCCGACATGGCCATCGCCTCGGCCTGGTCGTGGGTGACGTAGATGGAGGTGGTGCCGGCCTCGCGCTGGATGCGGCGGATCTCGACCCGGGTCTCCTCGCGCAGCTTGGCGTCGAGGTTCGACAGCGGCTCGTCGAGCAGCAGGGTGCGGGGCCGGATCACCAGCGCCCGGGCCAGGGCGACGCGCTGCTGCTGGCCGCCGGAGAGCTCGTCGATGCGCCGGTCGCCGTAGCCGGCGAGGTGCACCTGGCCGAGCGCCTCCTCGACCCGCCGGCGCGCCTCGACCCGCCCGACCTTGCGGATCTTCAGGCCGTACGCGACGTTCTGCGCGACGCTCATGTGCGGGAAGAGGGCGTAGTTCTGGAACACCATGCCGGTGTCGCGCTTGTTCGGCGGCCGGCGGGTGACGTCCTCGGTGCCGAACCGGATCCGGCCGGAGGTGGGGAAGTAGAACCCGGCCACCATGCGCAGGGTGGTGGTCTTGCCGCAGCCGCTCGGGCCGAGCAGCGTGAAGAACTCCCCGGCGGCGATGGTGATGTCGACGTCGTCCACGGCCGCGGTGTCGCCGCCGCGCGCGAAGCGCTTGCTCACCGACTCGAGCGTGACATCGATCATGAGGTCCTCTCCTTCGTGCGGTACCGGACCTGGACGGTCGTCAGGTGGGGGCGCGGGGGCGGGACGGGCCCGCCCCCGAAACGCCCGGGCGGTCAGCCCTTGTTCTTGATCTGGCCGTTCCAGTGGTTGATCCACTCGGTCTCGTTCTTGCCGATGACGTCCCAGTTGACGTCCAGCGGCTTGAGGCCGAGCTGGGCCAGCCACTCCGGCTTCTCGGCGATGTCCACGGCCGGGATCTGGTAGTAGTCCTTGGCCAGGTCGGCGCGGAGCTTGTCGTCGAAGAGGAACTCCATGAACTTCTGGGCGCCGGTCGTGTTGCCGCCCTTGACCGCGGCGATGCCGTCGACCAGCACCGGGGCGCCGGAGGCGGGCATCACGTAGCCGAACGGCATGTTCGACTGGTTGGCCTGGAGCAGGACGTCCTGCAGGTTCCAGGCGCTGAGCACGCCCTGCTGGCGGGAGAGCTTCAGGTAGAGGTCGGTCGGGTTGGCCGCGTACGCGCCGGTGTTGGCGTCGAGCTTCTTGAGCCAGTCGTAGCCGGGCTGCGGGTTGCTGCCGTCCGGGGACTGCCGCATGATCATGGCGGCGTAGATCGACCGCATCGTGCCGGACGCGGCCACGTCCCGGATGATGATCTTGTCCTTCCACTCCGGCTTCAGCAGGTCGTCCCAGTCCTTCGGGGCCTGCTCCGGGGTGAGCGCCTTGTTGTTGTACATGATGACCTCGGGGAGCAGGATCTCCCCGAACCAGCGGCCCTCGGCGTCCTTGTACTTCGGGTCCATCTTGGCGGCGAACGCCGGCTGCCAGGAGGTCAGCAGGTCCTCGCCGGCGCCGGCGGAGAGCCCCTGCTGGGTGCCGCCCCACCAGACGTCGGCCTGCGGGTTGGCCTTCTCGGCGCGGACCCGCTCCAGGATCTCCTGGGCGCCCAGGTTGAGGATCTCGACCTTGCCCTTGTACTCGGGGTACTTGGCGGTGAACTGGTCGACGACGTAGGTGGAGACCTTCTTGTCGCGGGCCGTGTAGATGGTCAGCTTCTCGGCGCTCGCGCCGCCGGCCGCGTCGTCACCACCACCGCCGCCGCCGCAGGCGGTGCCGGCGGCGAGCACGGTGGCGAGCGCACCGGCGAGGAGAAGTCGACGTCTCATGGGGTACCTCCGAGGGGTGTGGGGGGAACTGCGGTGTGCGTGGTGTGTGGTCAAGGAGTCGGCAGCAGGGTCGGCATGCCGGCGGCAGCCGCGGAGAGGGCGTAGCTGACCGCCCCGTGCAGCACCGCCCGGTCGCCGAGCACGGCCCGGCGCACCTCGGTGCTGCTCGGCGCGGCGGCGGTGACCAGCGCCTGGAGCCGGTCGACGGCGGCGTCGTCCAGGTGGGCGGCGGCCCCGCTGAGCAGCACCCGCCCGGGGTCGACGACGCAGACGCAGGAGACGATGAGCCGCGACCAGGCCGCGAGCACGTCGTCCAGGTAGGCGGCGGCCCGGTCGTCGATGGCCGCCAGCGCCACCAGGTCGGCCACGGGCGAATCCGGCCGCCGCCCGGGGGCCAGCGCCACCATCCGCTCGGCGATGGCGTTCTCCGACCAGCGGGCCTCGAACGGACCGATCCCGTCGTGGCCCCGGTCGGTCGGGTCCAGTGGCAGGAAGCCGACCTCGCCGGCGGCCCCGCCGGCGCCCCGGCGGACCTGCCCGTCGAGCACAAGGCCGGCGCCGATGCCGTCGGCCACGTGCAGCAGCAGCAGGTCGGCGACGTCGCTGCCCGCGCCGACGGCGTGCTCGCCGGCCGCCATCAGGTTCACGTCGTTGTCCACCACCACCGGCACCCCGAGCCGCCGCTGCACCGACTCCCCCACCGGCCGGCCCTCGACGAGGCCGACCGAGGGGGCCAGGCGCACGGCGCCGCCGGTGGAGATGCCGGGCGCGGCGATGGCCACCCCGCGCAGCGCCGGCAGCCCGTCGCCGGCGAGTTCGGGCACCGAGCGGCAGATGGTGTCGACGATGTCGCCGGCGAGCCGGACCGCGCGGTGGGCGATGACGGCGCCGTCGCTGTCGGCGATCTCGCAGCTGATCCGGGACGGCTCCAGGGAGACGGCGGCGACCAGCTCGGCCCGGGGGTTGAACTCCAGCATCGCCCGTGGTCGGCCGGTGCGGGAGGTCCCGGTCCCGGGCCCGCGCTCGATGAGGTACCCCTCGGCGATCAGCTCGCGCACGAGCGGGGTGAGCGTGGCGGGGCTCAGCCCGGTGAGCTCGGTCAGCTCGGCGCGGGAGAGCACCCGCACCTGGCGGGCGGTGGAGATCACGGACAACCGCTTGATCTCCTTCGACCGCTCCCGGCTCACCGGGCTCGTTGGTGGCGTCACCACGTCAGTCACACTTCCTTCCTACGGCGAACGAACTATCGAGTCAAGTAACGAAACCGTCTCGTTACCTTGCGGCCTCCTTCTTGAGCAGCAGAAACGCCCTTCCTTGGGCCTCGGGGAGGCCGCCGGACGGGCGCGCTCACCACCCGCAACACCTCGGACGGCGGGGGGTTAGTTTCTTTCGCAAATAAAGAAAGACCTTGCAAAGCATTGACGGGCCCTCGCGCCGGTCCCTAGCGTCACCGGGCGAAGGCCTTCCAGTGTGTACGGACCCCCGTGCCGCTGCGTACCTGAGGTGACGCCGGCGCTTCCTCGTGCCCCGGCGCCCCTGCCCGCCCTCTCACCGTCCGACCGCGACCCCCACGTCGACGCCCCGCGTCCGACGTCGCCGGCCGCTGCCCGGACCTCGCGTCACGCGAAAGGATTCGCATGCGTCTCAAGGCGTTCCTGCTACCCACGGCGCTCGCCCTGGCCCTGTCCGGGACACCGGCCGTGGCCCTCGCCGCACCCACCGACGCCCGGCCGACCGACGCCGTCGACCTGGACGTCCTCTTCGTCAGCGCGCACCCCGACGACGAGGCCGGCAGCCTCGCCACCCTCGGCCAGTGGAAGGAGAAGCACGGCGCCAAGGCCGGCGTCGTCACCATCACCCGCGGCGAGGGCGGCGGCAACGCCGTCGGCCTGGAGGAGGGCCCGCCGCTGGGCATCATCCGCGAGCGCGAGGAACGCACCGCGATCGGCCGCGCCGGGGTGGAGAACCTCTACAACCTCGACCGCGTCGACTTCTGGTACACCGCGTCCGCGCCCCTGTCCGAGCAGATCTGGGGGCACGACGACACCCTCGCCCAGATCGTCCGGGTGATCCGGCAGACCCGGCCCGAGATCGTCATGACGATGAACCCGTCGCCCACGCCCGGCAACCACGGCAACCACCAGCAGGCCGCCCGCTTCGCCGCCGAGGCGTTCCACGCCGCCGCCGACCCGAAGGCGTTCCCGGAGCAGGTCACCAAGGAGGGGCTCAAGCCGTTCCGGGCGGCGAAGTTCCTGCGTACGGGCGGCAGCGGCAGCTCGACGACCGGGCCGCAGTGCGCCACCGGCTTCGTGCCGGCCGTTCCGACCGACCAGGTGTTCGGCGTCTGGGAGGGCGCCCGCAGCGCCGGCGGCAAGACCTGGGCCGAGGTCGAGGTCGACGCCCGCCGGGACTACGTGACCCAGGGCTGGGCCAACACCGCCGCCGCCCCCACCGACCCCGCGAAGATCCGCTGCGACTTCTACACCCTGGTCGACAGCCGCGTCCCGTACGACCCGGCGGACACCTCGCCCGAGGCGATCCTGCGCGGCTCGGTCCTGCCCCCGGCCGCCGGTGGGCTGCCCAAGGGCACCGAGCTCTACCTGACCGCCGACCGGTTCGACCTCGCCCCCGGGCAGAGCGTCGAGGTCACCGCGCACGTGCGGGCGCCCGGCAACCGGGCCCTCACCTCGCCCCGGGTCTCCCTGCGGCTGCCGCAGGGCTGGACCGCCAGCGGCTCCGGTGCGGTGCGCGGCGCCGTACCGGCCGGCAAGGAGCGGACCGTCACCTTCACCGTGACCGTCCCCGCCGGCGCCGACACCAACGAGCAGCACCTCGTCGGCGCGTCCCTCACCACCGGGCAGGGCGCCGGCCGTACGGACCGCGCGGTCCGGGTGGTCGCCGACGTGCGCGGCACCCTGGAGCCGCTGCCCGAGGTGGGGCTGTTCCGCACCTGGGCCGGCGACAGCGGCTACCCGCAGCTGGACACCCTGATCAAGCCGGTGCTGACCCTCGGCTCCGGCAAGAGCCGGACGGTCCGGGTCGACCTGCGCAACCACGGCGAAACCGCTCAGAGTGGCACCGTCGCCCTCGGCCTGCCGGCCGGCTTCACCGCCGACGCGCCGACCAAGAGCTACGCGGCCCTGGCGCCGGGCGCGACCGGGGCGGTCACCTTCACCGTCACCAACAGCGACGCCAGCCTGCCGACCGCCAACGAGGGCGGCGACTACGGCATCACCATCACCACCACCAGCGCCGCCGGCAGCACCGTGGAGACCGGCGCCCTGGAGATCGTGCCGACCAGCGAGGTGCCGCACGCCGGGCACGACCACGCCGTCGACGGGGTGGCCTCCCCGGGCGAGTACCCCGGCGAGGACCTGGACCTGTCCCGCATCTGGGAGGGACAGGCCACCACGCCACAGGACGCCTCGGCCACCGGCCGGATCGCCTTCACCGAGGACGCGCTCGTCGTGTTCGTACAGGTCACCGACGACGTGCTCGGCAAGAAGGTGGTGCCGCAGGACTGCAAGCGGCAGCGGCGCACCGACAGCGTGGAGATCATCGTCGACCCGAAGGGGAACTCGACGGACACCTCCACCGTGTTCAAGGCGGGCATCTTCCCGGTCACCGACGACCCCGCCAACGGCGACCCGCCCTGCTGGCAGCGCGACGCCGACAACCGACAAGGACCGGGCGCCACGACCGCCCCGGGGATGACCGTCGTCAGCAAGGTCACCGCGCCGTACACCGGCTACACCATCGAGGCGCGCATCCCGTTCGCGGTGCTGCCCGACGCCATCGACCCGGCGCGGATGGGCTTCAACGTGCTGGTGTACGACTCGGACACCCAGGACCTCAGCTCCCAGTCCCGGCTGGGCTGGTCCACCTTCACCGGCGTGCGGGCCGACCCGTACCGCTACGGCCTGGTCACCCTGCCCGGCCTCACCCCGGCCCAGCGGCAGCCCAGTGCCCCGGTCTTCCCGGACACCGCCGCCCGCAGCGTGCACAGCCCGCAGACCATCGCGCAGTCGGCGGTGGACGGCGTGGCTCCGGCCGCCGTCACCCGGCTGCCCGAGCGGGCGCTGCGGCTGACCGACCAGCGGCAGGTGGCCGGCGGCGTGCGGGTGACCGTCCGGGCCGACCGCGCCGGCACGGTGTACCTGCACACCTGGGACGGCGACCGGTCGCTCGGTGAGCGTTCGGTGCAGGTGTCCTCCGGCCGGCCGGTGACCGTCGTGGTCCCGGCGACCGGTGGCACGCCCACCTCGGTCCTGGCGGCCTTCGAGGCCGGCGGCGCCGCGCTCGCCCGCCAGGTCCCGCTGGCCTGACCGGTGCGCGACGGGCCCCTGCCATCCGAGCGGACGGCAGGGGCCCGTACCGTCGTCGGGGCCGAGACTCCCCGGCGGCAGCGCGGTCTACAGGACGTTGCGCCTCAGCAGGAACAGCCCGAAGAGCACCCCGAACGCGACGACCACCGCCCTGAGCGGGCCCTCGGGGAGTCTGCGGAGCAATCGGGCGCCGACGTAGCCGCCGACGACGGTCGCCGGGGCGACGACTGCCACCCCCGCCCAGTTGACGGTGCCGAAGAGGACGTAGAGCACCACCGCCGTGAACGAGATGACGGCCGACAGCAGGTTCTTCAGGGCGATCGTCCTGGTGAGCGGCTCGTGCTGGAGGAGCGCCAGGCCGGCGACCAGGACGATGCCGAACCCGGCGCCGACGTAACCGCCGTAGAGGCCGCCCAGGGCGACGGAGAGTTGCAGGGCCGCCGGGTGTGCCCGCCGGTCCCGCAGCGCGGAGCGCCGGACCAGGCCGTCCAGCCAGCCCCGCAGACCGAGGACGGCCGACGCGGCGAGCACCAGGAACGGCACGATCATGTCGAAGACGCGGGTGGGCGTCACCAGCAGCAGCACCGACCCGGCGACGCCGCCGACGACCGCCGCGGGCAGGACGCGTCGTACGTCGCCGCGGGGCGGCAGGTCCCGGTACCCTCCGGCGACGCTCGCCACGTTGCCGGGGAAGACGGCGACGGTGCTGGTCAGCTTGGCGGTGAGCGGCGGGATGCCGGCAGCGATCAGCGCCGAGAAGGCGATCAGGGAACCGCCGCCCGCGACCGCGTTGAAGGCGCCCGTGGCGACACCGGCGGCGACGAGCAGCGTCGCCTGGATGGGATCCATCGGATCCCAGGCTAGTGGCGATGCCCGGCGGCGGGGCGGGTGTCGGCCGGGCCGCCCGGCCCGCAACGCGTGGGACGGTTCGGGGCCGGCCGGCGGTGGGCGCGACCCCCGGTGGGGCCGCGCGAAGTTCACCTTCTCCGGGTGAGGCGGTGGCGACGTTTCCGGGGAATGGTGGCCGGTGAGGAGGGTCGCGATGGCGGATGCCACCGAGGATTTCTTCCACGGCCTCGCGCGCCGTGGGCACGACCGCCGGCTCAGGGCGATCGACGAGGGCAGCGTGCGCTTCGACATCAGCCGTGACGGCCGGACCGCGCACTGGCTGGTCTCCATCGACAAGGGCGACGTCAGGGTCTCCGAGGAGGCGACCGGCGGGGACGCGGTCGTCGAGGCGGACCGGGCGGTGTTCGACCGGATCGCCAGCGGGGAGGCGTACTTCCTGACCACCGTGCTGCGCGGCGAGGCGGCCGTGGCGGGCAGCCCCCGGCTCTTCGCGACCGTCCGGAAGCTCTTTCCGCCGCCGCCCACGTCCCGGGACGCGCGCCGCCGGGGAGGCGGCCATGAGTGACGACCAGGTGGGCATCCTGGACGGCACCACGTTCCTGGTCTGCGACCGGGCCGGCGACATCCTCCCGTCGCCCGACACCCCGCTCGGCCTCTTCGCCCACGACACGCGCCTGCTGTCGAAGTGGGTGCTCACGATCGACGGGGAGCGGTTGAGCACCCTCGCCATCGACGACATCCACTACTTCGAGAACCGGTTCTACCTGGTCCCCGGCCACCAGGACGTCTACGTCAACAGCACGCTCTCCGTGCGGCGGGCACACACGCTCGACGCCGGCCTGCACGAGGAGCTGAGCATCACCAACCATGCCGGCCAGCCGGTCGACCTGACCGTCCGGGTCGAGGTGGACGCCGACTTCGCGGACGTCTTCGAGGTCAAGGACGCGACGGCGCGGAAGAAGGGCCGGCACTACCGGCGCGTCGACGACGGGCGCCTCGTCCTCGGCTACGAGCGGGAACGGTTCCGGCGGGAGACGATCGTCTCCGCGACGACGCCGGCGGAACTGGACGAGGACGGGCTGACGTTCGCGGTCCACCTCGAACCGCACGGCAGGTGGCGGACCAGGCTGACCGCGGAGCCGGACCTGCCGATGCCGCGAGGGCTGGAACGGCTCACGATTCCGGGACGGGCGCGCAGCCGGGACAAGGAGCGCCGGCTCAAGGACTGGCTGGCGGAGGCGCCCCGGCTGGAATCCGGCTTCGAGCCCCTGCGCGGCGCGTACCGGCGCAGCCTGATCGACCTGGCCGCGCTGCGGTTCAGCCCGTTCCTCGCCGAGGACCGGAGCGTGCCGGCCGCCGGCCTGCCCTGGTTCATGAGCCTGTTCGGCCGGGACAGCATCCTCACCAGCCTCCAGGCGCTGCCGTTCGCGCCCGATCTCGCCGCCACCACCCTCAGGGTGCTCGCGCTGCGGCAGGGCAGCCGGGTCGACGACTTCCGGGAGGAGGAGCCCGGCCGGATCCTGCACGAGATGCGGTACGGGGAGATGAGCGTGTTCGAGGAGACGCCGCACACTCCCTACTTCGGCAGTGCCGACGCCACTCCCCTGTTCCTGGTGCTGCTCGACGAGTACGAACGCTGGACCGGCGACGCCGCGCTCGTCCGCTCGGTCGAACAGGAGGCGCGGGCGGCGATCGACTGGATCGACGACTACGCCGACCTGACGGGCAGCGGCTACATCTCCTACGAGCGGCGCAACACCCGCAACGGCCTGGAGAACCAGTGCTGGAAGGACTCCTGGGACGGCATCTCGTACCAGGACGGGCGGCTGCCCGGCTTCCCCCGGGCGACCTGCGAGCTGCAGGGGTACGCGTACGACGCGAAGATGCGCACCGCCCGGCTCGCCCGGACGATCTGGGACGACCCGGCGTACGCGGACCGGCTGGAACGGGACGCCGCCGAGCTCAGGCAGCGCTTCAACCGCGACTTCTGGGTCGCCGACGGGCAGTACATGGCCCTCGCGCTCGACGGTGACGGCCGCCAGGTGGACGCGCTGTCGTCAAACATCGGCCACCTGCTGTGGAGCGGCATCGTCGACGAGCCGAAGGCCGCCGCCCTGGCGCGACACCTGATGTCGCCCGCGCTGTTCAGCGGCTGGGGGGTGCGCACGCTGGCCGAGAGCGCGAGCCGCTACAACCCGATCGGGTACCACGTCGGGACGATCTGGCCGTTCGACAACTCGTTCATCGCCTGGGGCCTGCGCCGCTACGGGTACGCCGACGAGGCGGCCCGGATCGCCGCCGGGATCCTGGACGCGGCGGCCTTCTACGACGGCCGGCTGCCCGAGGCGTTCGCCGGCTACCCCCGGGCCGAGACCAAGTATCCGGTCAACTATCCCACCGCGTGCAGCCCGCAGGCGTGGTCCGCCGGGGCCACCCTGCTGCTGTTGCGCACGATGCTCGGGCTGCAACCGGTCGGCGAAGACCTCGTGATCAGGCCCGCTCTGCCCGCTAGTCTCGACTTCGTGGCGCTGCTGGACATTCCCGGGCGGTGGGGGCGCCTCGACGCGTACGGCAGAGGGCCGGCCGGCGCGGGCGGACGCGGCCACCAGCCGGCGCCGCAGCAGCTCTCCGCCCCGTGACGGGAGGGACGATGCGAGAACTCGACCCGATGCGGACAGCCGTCGTCGGCGTCCACTGGCAGCACGAGGTCGTCAGTCCCGACGGGGTGTTCGGTCCGTTCTTCGCCGCGCAGGTCTCCCGGCACCGCGTCGCCTCGTACGCGGCGCAGGTCGCCGCGGCGGTGCGCGCCAGTGGCGGCCTCGTCATCTACACGCGGGTCGCGCACCGGCCCGGATACCCGGACCTCATCCCCAACACGCCCAGCTTCGCCATGCTCCGGGAGCGGCAGGCCTTCCTCGAGGGCGCGCCCAAGGCCCGGATCGTCGACGAACTCGCGCCGGAGGCCGGCGACGTCGTCATCACCCACGTCCGGCTCACCGGCTTCTTCGGCAGCGAACTCGACACCGTGCTGCGGCGCCGGGGCGTGGACACCGTCCTGTTCACCGGCGTCGCCACCAACCTCTCCGTCACCGGCACCGCGTTCGAGGCGGTCAACCTCGGCTACCGGCCGGTGGTGGTCTCCGACGCGTGCACCGCCGCGACCGACGAGGCGCACCGGGCGAGCCTGGAGACGCTGGGGCAACTCGGCGAGGTGGTCACCACCGCCGAGGCCGTCGACCGCCTGTCGAGGTGAGCAGTCGGGCCGGGCCGCCCGTCGCCCGGCGGCCGCCCCGGCCGGGCCGCTCCGGTGGGCGGCCGGCCAGCCCCGACAACTGCCCGGACAGCCCCTAGCCCGGCCCGTTTGCATTGACGACGGACGTGCCGCGCTGGCAGCATCCGGCGCATCATGATCAAGGAAAGCGGTTGGTCAGCGCCCCCCGTCCCCGCCCGGCCGTCCGGCCAGCCCGCCGGGGGCGAGCCACACCACGCGGACCTCGTCCATGAGGCGATCGGCCGGCATCCCGCCGACGCGGTGGCGCTGGGCACGGACGACGCCCTCGTCACCTACGGGGAGTTGCGCGCACGCAGCAACCGGCTGGCCCGGCACCTGCGGGCCACCGGGGTACGCCGAGGCGACCTCGTCGCCGTCCTGCTGCCCCGCGGTGTCGACGGGATCGTCAGCGTGCTGGCGGCGCTCACCGCCGGCGCGGCGTACCTGCCCATCGACGCGGGCTACCCGCCGCAGCGGGTCCGGCACATGCTCACCGACTCCCGGGCGCGGGTGCTCGTCACCGTACGGTCGCTGGTCCGGCCCGACCTGGTGGTTGCGGGCACCCCGGTCGTCCTGCTCGACGACGACCGGGCCACGCTCGCCGCGTACCCCGACCGCCCGCCGGCCGTGCCGGTCGGCCCGGGTGACCTCGCCTACGTGATCTACACCTCCGGGTCCACCGGCCTGCCGAAGGGGGTCATGGTCGAGCACGGCTCGCTGCGCGGGCTGGCCCGGTGGCGGGCCGACGCGGAGCGCCTCGGTCCCGACGACCGCTGCCTGCACCTGTTCTCCCCCGGCTTCGACGCGTCGGTGTGGGACATCTGGGCGCCGCTGGTGGCCGGCGCCAGCCTCTGGATGCCCGACGACGCGACCCGCGTCGATCCCGACCGGCTGGTGGACTGGCTCGCCGCGCACGCGATCACCTCGGCGACGCTGCCCACCCCGCTCGCCGAGGCCGTGCTGACCCGGCCGACGCCGCCCGACGGGGCACTGCGCATCCTCGGCGCGGGGGGCCAGCAGCTGCTGGCCCGCCCCCGCCCCGAGCACACGTTCACCACCGTCAACCTGTACGGGCCCACCGAGGCCACCGTGCTGGCGATGGCCGGGGAGGTGGCGGTCGAGGGCGACGGCCCGCCGTCGCTCGGGCATCCGGCCGCGGGCGCCACCATCCGGCTGCTCACCGACGACCTGCGTCCGGTGCCCGCCGGCAGCCTGGGCGAGGTGTTCATCGGTGGGCCGGGCGTGGCCCGGGGGTACCACGACCGTCCCGCCCTGACCGCCGAGCGCTTCCCGCCCGACCCGTACGGGCCGCCGGGCAGCCGCCTCTACCGCACCGGCGACCTGGCGCGCCAGCTACCGGACGGCACCTACCACTTCGCCGGCCGGGTCGACGACCAGGTGAAGCTGCACGGCCACCGGATCGAGCTGGGCGAGATCGAGAGCGTGCTGCTGCGTCATCCGGGCGTACGGGCCGCCGCCGTCGGGCTGCACGAGGGCACGGCCGGCCCCCGGCTCGTCGGGTACGTCGTGCCCGAGGCCGGCCCGGACGACGTGGCGCTCGCCGAGCACGCGGCCCGGTACCTGCCGGCGACCATGGTTCCCGCCGCGTGGGTCCGGCTCGCCGCCCTGCCGCTCACGCCGCACGGCAAGCTGGACCGGGCCGCGCTCCCCGCACCGGCGGAGCGGGTCGGCGAGGCGCCCCGCGACGACCTGGAGCGGCGGGTGGCCCAGGTGTGGGCGGAGGTGCTCGGCAGGTCGCCGGGCCGCGACGACAACTTCTTCTCCCTGGGCGGGCACTCGCTGCGGGCAACGATGGTCGCCGTCCGGCTGCGCGAGCGGTTCGGGCTGCCGATCTCCGCCGCGATCGTGTTCGAGGCGCAGACCGTGGCCGCGATGGCCGACCGCCTACGGGACGAAGTGCTGGCCGATCCGACGACCGCCGGCGGCGAGAACGA